>CAMLNE010000037.1 GCA_946481265.1 uncultured Panacagrimonas sp.
CGGGCGTGCCCGCCAGCAGCAGGCGAAAGCCCATGCGCACCACCGCGTGATCGTCGATCAGCATCACCCGTGTCTTGTGGCCGGCGCTCTTCATGCGGCGCTCGCCGGCCGGATCGGAATACGCGCCTCGATGCGCGTGCCGCCATCGGAGGGCCGGGCGATCGACAGCGTCCCGCCCAGGGCCTGTACGCGCTCGCGCATGCCCAGCAGGCCGTGGCGGCCGGGACTGCGCAACTGCGCCGCGTCGATGCCGCTGCCATCGTCCGTCACCGTGAGCGACATCGTCCCGTCCCCGGCGGCCACCTCGATGACCACGCGCTGCGCCCGCGCGTGGCGCGCGACATTGGTGACGCTCTCCTGGGCGATCCGGAACAGTGCGATCTCGCCCTCGTCACCCGGCCGCGGCAGGCTGTCCGGAAGGTGCAGCTCGAACGCCAGGTCCGGATGCAGGCGACGCCATTCCTCGACCGCCTCGGCGAGCGTGTCGGCCAGCCCCAGGCCTTCGAGCGCCATCGGGCGCAGGCGCCGGATGATGCGATGCATCGCGTCGTAGATCTGGCCGGCACAGGAGACGATGTTGCGGCAGGCCTCGTGGGTCGGTGCATCCTGCTGCTCGGTGCGATTGGCGGTGGCCTGGGCGATGGTCCTGATCGCGGTCAGGTACTGCCCGATCTCGTCGTGCAGTTCGCGCGCCAGCGTGCGCCGTTCGTCCTCGAGGTGCAGCTGGATCACGTGGGTGAGCTCGCGGTTCTCGGCCAGCTCGCGTTCCGCGCCGACGCTGCGTTCGAGCTCGGCGAGCATGCGGTTGAAGCCCTCGCCGATGACATGCAGCTCGGGCAGCGCGTAGGGAGGCAGGCGTACCGACAGATCGCCACGCTCGGCGCGTGCGAAGCCCTGCACCATGGTCTGCACCGGCCTGACCGCGCGCCCGATCACGAAGTACACCAGCAGGTTGACCAGCAGGAAGAAGCCGCCGGCGAGCCAGGCCAGGCGCAGCAGGTCATCCCAGGCGTCGAGCACGCTGCGCGAGGCATCCGGCACGATCTGCAGGCGGAAGCTGTCCGCCTCCAGCATCACCGGCGCCAGGCGCGGACCCACCGCATCGGCGAACCACGCCGGTGCGTCGCGTCCGGCCTTGTACTTCGACGGCGGGGAGCTGTAGACCCGCTCACCGGTGCGGTCGTAGAGATGGATCTCGTTGGCGCGCACGCGGCCCAGGCCATCCAGGAATTCGTGCACCACGCCCTGTTGCGCCGCACCGTGCGAGAACAGGCCGCTGCTGAACAGCACCGCTGTCATGAGCTGGGCCGTGACGCGATTGGAGGCCTCGATCTCCTCGCCGATCTGGCGGCGCATCTCGCCGAACATCAGGTACAGGCCGAGTGCGAGAAACAGCAGGGTCAGTGCTGTCACCAGCAGGCTGATGCGCACGCGCAGGTTCATGCGAGGCCACGCGTGCGCAGGGCGTCCATCACGTCCACCAGCGCGCGGCTCATGGCCGGCTCGAAGGCACCGTGACCGGCCAGCGGCAGCCTGCGCAGCCGTGCGTGCGGCAGCTTCGACGCCAGTTCCCAGGCGCTGATCGGCGGGCACACCGGGTCGAGTGCACCCTGCACGATCTCCACCGGGATCTCGCGCAGCACGTCGAGCCCTTCGAGCAGCTCGCCGTCGCGCAGGAAGAAGCGGTGCGCGAGGTAATGCATGTAGACGCGCGTGCGCGCACACAGCGGATCGCCGGGGGAACTGGCCACGGCGCCGGGCACGGTCATCGCCATCGCCTCGGACTCGAGCTGCAGCCAGGCGGTGGCGATGGCGCGCGCCGCCTCGGGCGCGCCCTGCAGCACGGTGCGCGCGGCCTGGGTGGCCAGGTCGAAGTCGCGCGCGGCCTGTTCGTCGGCGATGCCGAAGGGCGCGGCGAGTGCATGCCAGCGCTCGGGCAGGAAGGCGCGCAGGTTGTAGACGAAGGACTCCACCTCGCGCACCCGCGCGAGGAATACGCCGCGCAGCACCAGGGCCTGCACCCGCGCCGGGTGACGCCGTGCGTAGGCCAGCGCCAGGGTCGAGCCCCAGGAGCCGCCGAACACGATCCAGCGCGCGATGCCCAGGTGTTCGCGCAGCCGCTCCAGGTCATCGACCAGGTGCGCGGTGGTGTTGGCCTCGAGCCGGCCGGCCGGCCGGCTGCGACCACAGCCGCGCTGGTCGTACAGGACGGCGCGATAGAACGCCGGATCGAAGAAGCGGCGCTGCGCCGGCGTGCAGCCGCTGCCGGGTCCGCCGTGCAGGTACACCACCGGCTGGCCATCCGCGCGGCCGGACTCCTCGAAATAGATCTGGTGCTCGTCACCCACGCTCAGCCAGTCGGCGCGATGCGCCTGCAGGGCGGGGTACAGGGCCTCGTTCGTCGTGCTCACGCCGCTGGATTCTCCTCGTCGGTCAAACCTTAACGGGGAAGCCGGAACGGCGCACGGCTCATGATTTTCATGAGCCGAGATCGAGTGGAGATGACGGTAGGCGGCCGGGCCACCGCCCCCAAGAATGGGGCGAGGTCGCCCGCCGGGCGGCCGGGGCGCCGCGAGGCGCACCATCCACACATCAAACCTGAGGAGCAAGACATGGCCTGGACGAAACCCGCCGCCGTCGACATGCGGTACGGCTTCGAGATCAACCTGTACGTCGGCGCTCGCTGAAGAGCCCGACATCAGGTCCAGGGTGCGGCGGCGGGAATACCTCGCCGTCGCACCCGCCTTGGCGCGTGCCGATGCGGCGCGCGGCGTCACGCGCGGATTCACAGGGCACGCCGGAAAAATCCCGATGAGCGATGCACAGGCGCCGTGGAGCGCGCAGACCTTCGAGGAACAGCTGCGCGGCCGGAACAGCCGTTACCACATCCACCATCCCTTCCACGTGATGATGGCGGAGGGCCGCCTGAGCCGGCGCCAGCTGCAGGGCTGGGTCGCCAACCGCTTCTATTACCAGATCAGCATTCCCCGCAAGGACGCCGCGATCCTTGCCAACTGCCCGGACCGCGCGATCCGCCGCGAGTGGGTGCAACGCATCCTCGATCACGATGGCCACGGCGATGACGCCGGCGGCATCGAGGCCTGGATCGGGCTGGGCCAGGCAGTTGGCCTGTCGCGCGAGGAGATCGTCTCGCTGCGCCACGTGGTGCCGGCGGCACGCTTCGCGGTGGACGCCTACGTGGACTTCGCGCGCCGGGCAAGCTGGCAGGAGGCGGTCGCCTCCAGCCTGACCGAGCTGTTTGCGCCGCATATCCACCAGCAGCGCATCGACACCTGGCCCGAGCACTATCCCTGGGTCGATCCCGAGGGCCTGCGCTATTTCAAGGGCAGGCTGACGCAGGCGCGGCGCGACGTGCAGCACGGACTGCAGATCACGCTCGAATACTTCAGCCGCTCGCGCGAGCTGCAGGAGCGCGTGCTCGACATCCTGCAGTTCAAGCTCGACGTGCTGTGGGCCCTGGCCGACGCGATCATGCTCAGCCAGTGCGAGGTGAAGATCGTGGGCGAGAAGGCATGAAGGCGCCCGTCCAGGTGGAGTCTGCGCAGGCATGAGCGAGCCCATCGAGCTGGACCAGGTCTACGCGGTCGCCCGGCTGTTCCGCCTGCAGTGGGAGCCGGCGCAGAACGCCCACGTGCTGCTCTATCCGGAGGGCATGGTGCGGCTCAACCAGAGCGCGGGCGAGATCCTCAAGCGGCTGGACGGAAAGCAGACGCTCGCGCAGGTCGTCACCGACTGCGAATCGGCATTCCAGGCACAGGGCCTGGCGCAGGATGTCCTCGACTTCATCGGCGCGGCCCTGCAGCAGGGCTGGGTGCGACGTGCCTGAAGCGACGCCCACTGAATCGCGCGCAGGCATCGGCATGCCGCTGTGGCTGCTCGCCGAGCTCACGTATCGCTGCCCGCTGCACTGCGTGTTCTGCTACAACCCGGTCGACTACGCGAAGTCGCAGCGTGAACTGTCCACCGAGGACTGGAAGCGCGTGCTGCGTGAATCGCGCGCCCTGGGCGCGGCTCAGCTCGGACTGTCCGGCGGCGAGCCCCTGCTGCGCGACGATCTCGAGGAAATCGTGCGCGAGGCGCGCGGCCTGGGCTACTACACGAACCTGCTGACCTCGGGCGTGGGCATGAGCCCGGCGCGCATCGCGGCGCTCAAGGACGCCGGGCTCGATCACATCCAGCTCTCGTTCCAGGACTCGACCCGGGAGATGAACGATTTCCTGTCGAGCACGCGCACCTTCGACCTGAAGATGAAGGTGGCCGCGCTGATCAAGCAGCACGACTACCCGATGGTCCTCAACTGCGTGCTCCACCGCTACAACATCGACCATATCCAGCAGATCCTGGAGATGGCCGAGGCGATGGGTGCGGAGTACGTGGAGCTGGCCAACACGCAGTTCTACTCCTGGGCCTATCTCAACCGCGAACAGCTGCTACCCACGCGCGAACAGCTCGCCCGCGCCGAGGAAGTCACCGACGCGTTCCGCGAAAAGGTGAAGGGCCGCATGCGCCTGTTCTTCGTCATGCCCGACTACCACGCGGACCGGCCGAAGAAATGCACCAACGGCTGGGGCAACCTGTTCATCACCGTGCAGGCGGACGGCACCGTGCTGCCCTGCCACACCGCCGGCATGCTGCCGGGGCTGAGCTTTCCCAATGTGCGCGAGCACTCGATGGAATGGGCCTGGTACGACTCGCCGGGCTTCAACCGTTTCCGCGGAGACGGCTGGATGAAGGAGCCCTGCCGGAGCTGCCCGGAAAAGGAGAAGGACCTGGGCGGCTGCCGGTGCCAGGCGTACATGATCACCGGCGATGCGGAAAACGCGGACCCGGTCTGCGACAAGTCACCCCACCATGGACGCATCCTCGAGACCGTCGAGCGCGCGCGCCACGCGGTCAGCGAAAAGCCGATCGTGTTTCGCACCGACCGTGAATCGCGCCGGCTGATCGAGGCGTGCGGCAAGGGCGGATTGAGCGTCGACGAGCAACGACTGTTCGAGCCCGGCACGCAGCCGTAGCAGGCAGCGCAGGGACCCGACGCAACCGCTCTGTCCGCAACGAAAGGCGCATGAAAAAGGCCGGCGCAAGGCCGGCCTTTTTCATGCAGACGCGGTGTTCAGATCCGCTCTTCGATCCCGAAGCTGGCGAAGCCCTTCTTCTTGAAATTCTCGCGAAAGGCGTCGCGCAGGACGGTTGCGGTGGCGTCGTACTCGGCGGGGTCGGCCCAGGTGTTGCGCGGGTTGAGGATCGCGCTCTCCACGCCCGGGCAGCTCTTGGGAATGGTGAGGTTGAGAATCGTCAGCCGCTCGGTCTCGACGTTGTCGAGCTTGCCGTCCAGTGCGGCGTTGAGCAGCGCGCGGGTGACCTTGATCGACATGCGCTTGCCCACGCCGTACTTGCCGCCGCTCCAGCCCGTGTTCAGCAGGATGCAGCGCGCCTTGTGCTTCTTCATCTTCTCGGCCAGCAGCCGGGCGTAGACGTTCGGCTTCTGCGCCATGAACGGGCCGCCGAAGCAGGCGCTGAAGGTCGGCTGCGGCTCGGTGACGCCGACCTCGGTGCCGGCAACGCGCGCGGTGAAGCCCGACACGAAGTGGTACATCACGTCCTCGCTGTCGAGGATCGATACCGGCGGCAGCACGCCGTAGGCATCGGCGGTGAGCAGCACGATGGTCTGCGGGTGAGGGCCCTGCGCGTTGGGCATCACGTTGGGCACCACGTCCAGCGGATACGAGAAGCGCGTGTTCTCCGCGATCGAGCTGTCGTTGAGGTCCAGCTCGTCCGGATGGCACTCCTCCATCTTCCGGCCCGGCAGCGGCGGCACGTTCTCGATGATGGTGCCCGGCTTGGACAGCGCGGCCGCGATGACCGGCTCGGCTTCCTTGTCCAGGTTGATCAGCTTGGCGTAGCAGCCGCCTTCGAGATTGCACAGGCCGTTGTCCGACCAGATCGTCTCGTCGTCGCCGATCAGCCGGCGCGAGGTGTCCGCCGACAGCGTGGTCTTGCCGGTACCGGATAGGCCGAACAGGATCGCCGCGTCGTCGTTCCTGCCGACATTCGCCGAGCAGTGCATCGACAGGCGGCCCTGCTTGGGCAGCAGGTAGTTGCCGACGGTGAAGATGGTCTTCTTGTTGACACCGCAGTAGTCGGCGCGACCGGCGACCAGGCAGATGCGGTTGCGCGTATCGATGACCACCGCGGCCTCGGAGCGGCAGCCGTCACGCTCGGGTACGCAGGTGAAGCTGGGCGCATTGAGCATGGTCCAGCGACGCGCATCGACGTCCTTCACGCCCGGCAGGTTCCGCGGAAACATGTTGTGCACAAACATCGCGTGCGAGGCGTACTCGCCGACGAAGCGGTACGGCACCGCGAATTCGGGATCGGATCCCATGAACACGTCCTTCACGTAGAGGGACGCCTTCTTGTCGTTCAGATGCTGGATGACGCGCTTGAGCAGGCCCTCGAAGGCGCTCGGCTCGTAGGGGGACAGATCGGCCTTGAACCAGATCTCCTCGGCCACTTCGGGCCACTTCACGGCGTAGGTGTCCTTGGTGCGCCGGCCGGTGCAGTCCGGGTCGGTGTAGAACACCAGCGGGCCGTCGACGCCCAGCCGGGTCGGGAAGGCCTTCTGGGCGTCCGACGGACCGTCGCGCCTGACCCGGCCGCGATCGTTCGCGATCGCCTCGTGGAATAGCGCTTCCTTGCCCAGTTCGTACTTGTAGTTGACGGACTTGAGCCCGAAGAGCTGTTCCAGATCGGCCTGAAAGGTCATGTATCGCGGTCCTTTTTGCGGGGTGAATGTCGCGTCGGCGCGAGCGGGAGGGGGACGCGGGGAGGGGCGCAAGGATAGTGGCCGCCCGATATGGCGGGCAAGCCGGAAACGTGGCGGGCCGCTCCCGCGCGCCGGTTCAGCAGCGGTTCGGCAAGCGTCCGGTCAGGCGGCCGGACCGGGATCGGCGCCGGGCACCGCCCCCGTATCGAACTCCACATCCGGCGGCAGCTTGAAGCCCGCCACCGACTGGCGAAGCTTGGTCGACAGCGAATTGAGTTCGCCGACCGCCGTCGCCGTCTGCTGCGCCGAGCCTGCGGTTTCGAACGCGATCTCGCGGATCGACTGCACCTGGCTTGCGATATGCGTGGCCTGCGCCGCCTCGGAGCGCGCCTCGCCGGAGATGTCCCGGATCAGGCGGGCGAGGTCGGTGGAGGTGGCCTCGATGCGGGTCAGGGCCTGGCCGGCTTCCTCGGCGCTGCGCGCGCCGGCGATCACGTTGCTGGTCGAGCGCTCCATCGAGACGATCGCCTCGTTGGTGTCCGCCTGGATGGTCTTGACCAGGGTCTCGATCTGGCGCGTGGCGGCGGCGGCGCGTTCGGCCAGCCGCTGCACCTCGTCGGCCACCAGCGCGAAGCCGCGGCCGGACTCGCCGGCCATCGCCGCCTGGATCGAGGCGTTCAGCGCCAGGGTGTTGGTCTGCTCGGCAATGTCGTTGATGAACTCGATGATGTTGCCGATCTCCTGCGAGGACTCGCCGAGGCGCTTGATGCGCTTGGCGGTGTCCTGGATCTGCTCGCGCAGCGCGGCCATGCCCTGGATCGTGCGGCCCACCGTGGAGGCGCCGTTGTGCGCGATCTCCACCGAGGCGCCGGCCTGCTGCGAGAGTTGCTCGGCACGGGCGGCCACCGTGTTGAGCGAGTCGGTGCTCTGCTTCATGCGACCCGCGATCTCGACCACCGCGCGCGCCTGGGTCTCCGAACCCGACAGCATCACGCTCGCGCTCTCCTGCGTGGACGTGGCCGCCGCGCTGACTTCGCCGACCGTCTCGTTGATGGTGCCCACGAGGCTGCGCAGGGTGTCGACGGCGTAGTTGATCGAGTCGGCGATGGCGCCGGTGAAATCGCCGGTGACATTCGCCCGCACCGTGAGATCGCCGTCGCCGAGCGTGCCGATGTCATTGAGCAGTTCGAGGATCGCCGCTTGCTGCCGTCGGTCGTTCTCCTCGGCCCGCCGGATGCGGCGGCGCACGTTGATGAGGTTGAGCAGGGCCAGGGCGACCAGCGCGAGCACCGCCACGCCCAGGGCCGGCAGGATCAGCACGCGCTGGAAGGCACCGGAACCGGCGAGCGGCTGGAGGGCATCCTCGAGCGCGATCGCGGTCGAGTACAGGTTGCGGCCCTCGCCGGGCAGCACCGCCGCGGCGATCTGCATCTGGTTGAGCGCGGGACCGATATCGCCCAGCAAGGCGGCTGCCGAGGCCACCGCGTCGACCAGCGCGGATTTCGCGCGCAGCTCGTCGCCGGCCGCGCCACCGCTCAGCGTGGCGTGCGTGGCGGCCAGGGCCTGGCCCTCGTTGCCGATCTGCGCGGCGATGGCACCGGCCTCGTGGCCGTCGCCGAGCACGCGTCGCGCGAGCAGGCGCAGGCGCTCGGCGCGGGCCGCCTGTTCCCCGGCCTGCAGCAGGCGATCACCGCCGCCGCTGCTGGCCAGGCGTTGCGAGACCCCGCGGTAGAGCGCGGCGACGTGGGTGGCGGCATCCTCGATCTGGCGCGTCGCGGCCGTGGCCCGGGACACCGCGTCCTGGGAGCCTTCGAGTTCGTCGAGCGATTTCTTCATCGCGGCCCAGGCCTGCTCCACCGCGGCGACCTTGTCGCGGGTGGCGGAGGGCAGCGGCTCGATGCCGGCGTCGCGATCACCCTCGCGCAGGATGAGGATCGCAGCGGCGAAGTTCTCTGCCTGTCCGGTGAGCTCGGTGTAGTCGGGCGGCAGTCCGCGACCGACGTCCTGGGCGATCCGGTTCACGGTCAGGGCGTCCGTCTGCAGCTCGTGCGTCATCGTGACCCAGGCCGCGTGGCGTTGCGCGAGCCAGTCGTTGTAGTACAGACCGCCGCCGCCGATCACGATGCCCAGCACCGCGATCACCAGCAGCAGGACGTCGAACCGGAATCCGACCTTCCCCTTCACCATCGACTTCTCCTTGCCTGCCGGGATGTGCAGCGCCTCGCGCAGGCGGGCTGCAGCAGCTTGTCCAGTGTCCTGCTAGCCACCGAGCACCATGCGGATCTTCGACAGCAGGTCGGTGTCCTTCACCGGCTTTACCAGGTATTCCCTGGCGCCCTGCCGCAGCGCCCAGACCCGGTCGGTTTCCTGGCTCTTGCTGCTGCACACGATGATCGGAATGGCGGCGGTTTCCGGATCCCGCGACAGTGTGCGCGTGGCCTGGAATCCGTTGATGCCCGGCATGACCACGTCCATCACCACGCAGTCGGGCCGCTCGGACTTGATGCGTGGAATCGCGTCGGATCCGCTGCTGGCCTCGATCACCGTATGGCCGGCCTTCTGCAGGATGTTCTTCAGGTTCAATGCATCCGTCGGCGAATCGTCGACGACCATGACCCGTGCCATTGGAGCCTCCTTGCGCACTTCGGGGTGTCGCCGGGTTTCGCTCGCGTCCCTGCGCGAGCGACCGAACTATACACGGCCGATCCAGGGACTCAGCGTGTCTCGTCCGCGCGGTAGACCACGGTCCCCGCGTGCACCGTCAGGACGGCGCGGCCGGGCAGCCGGCGCCCGAGAAACGGCGTGTTGCGTCCCGCGCTGAGCAGCGCGTCGGCGCGCAGTTCGAACGGCCGATCGGGGTCGACTACCACCAGGTTGGCGCGTGCGCCGCGGGCCAGCGTGCCGGACGGCACGCCGAGCACGCGCGCCGGGCCCAGGCACAGGCGCTGCGCCAGTTGCAGGGGTTCGAGCACACCGTCCTGCACCAGCTGCAGTCCCAGCGGCAGCAGGGTCTCGAGGCCCGAGATGCCGGGCTCGGTGAGCGGGAACGGATTGATCTTGGCGTCCGCCTCGTGCGGCTGGTGGTCCGAGCAGACCGCGCCGATCACGCCGCTGCGCACGCCGGCGCGCAGCGCGGCGCGGTCGTCGGCCGAACGCAGCGGCGGCAGCACGTGGCACATGGCATCGAAGCCGGCGACGTCCTCGGCGGTGAGGAACAGCTGGTGGGCGGCCACATCGGCACTCACCGGCAGGCCACTGCGTTGCGCGGCGCCGACCATCTCGACACCGCGTGCGGTGGACAGGCGGCCGAAGTGCACGGCTGCGCCGGTGTCCTCCACCAGCGAGATCCAGAAGCGGATCGCGGAGACCTCCGCCGCCACCGGGATCGGGGCCAGGCCCAGGCGGGTGGCGACCGGTCCTTCGTGCGCACAGCCGCGATTGGCCAGGGCCGGGTTCTGCGCGAAGACATGCACGGTCAGGCCCAGGCCCTGCGCGTAATCCAGCGCACGCCGGCCGACCAGGGAGTCGCGCAGGCCGAAGGCGGCATTGCTCACGCCGACGCAGCCGGCCTGGCGCAGGGCGCTCATCTCCGCCAGCGACTCGCCGGCGAGATCCTGCGTCAGCGCGCCGAGCAGGTGGGCATCCAGGCCGCCCACGCGATCGGCGATGCCGCGCAGGCGATCGACCATCGCCGGCGTTGCGATCGGCGGCTGCGTGTCGGGCGGGATCGTCACCGCGGTGATGCCGGCGGATTGCGCGGCGCGCGTCTCGCTGGCGAACGTCGCCTTGTGCGTGGCGCCGGGATCGCGGAACCGTGCGGCCAGGTCGACCACGCCGGGCATGAGCCAGCGGCCGCGCGCGTCGATGGTCTGCTCGAAGCGGCCGGCCGGGCGCGTGGCGCCGACCGACTCGATGCGCCCGTCACGTACCGCGACGAAGCCTTCGCCGTCGAACTCGCCGGCCGGGTCCAGGATGCGGGCGCCCTCGAACAACAGGGAGGTGGTGTCGGGGTCCTTGCGGTTCATCGGCCTGCTCCGGCCGGGCGCGGGTCAGCGCCTGTGTCTGCGGTCCCCGGTCCGCCATCGCCCAGGATCATGTCCATCACCGCCATGCGCACCGAGATGCCGTTGGCCACCTGGTCGAGGATCAGCGAGCGTTCGGAGTAGGCCAGTTCGCCGGCAATCTCGACGCCGCGGTTGATCGGGCCGGGATGCATCACCACCGCGTCGGGCTTGAGCAGCGCCAGGCGCGCGCGGGTCAGGCCGAAGTCGCGATGGAACTCGCCGAGCGAGGGCAGGAAGGCGCCGAGCATGCGCTCGGTCTGCAGGCGCAGGAGGATGACCACGTCCACGTCGGCCAGGCCGGCCTCGAGCTGGTGGAAGACGCGCACGCCCATCTGTTCGACGCCGGCCGGAACCAGGGTGGGCGGCGCGACGACGCGGATGTCCTTGCAGCCGAGGATGCGCAGGCCATGGATGTCGGAGCGCGCGACGCGCGAGTGCAGCACGTCGCCGACGATCGCCACGCTCAGGTGCTCGGGCGAGCCCTTGCGCGCGCGGATCGTGTAGAGGTCGAGCAGCCCCTGGGTGGGATGGGCATGGCGGCCGTCACCGGCGTTGAGGATCGCCACGCCCGGCGCCGCATGCTCGGCAAAGAAATGGGCCGCGCCGCTGGCGTCGTGCCGGATCACGAACAGGTCGGCCTGCATCGCCTCCATGGTCTTGAGCGTGTCGAACAGGGTCTCGCCCTTGGACGTGCTCGATGACGACACCTGCAGGTTGATCACGTCGGCGGACAGCCGCTTGGCCGCGACCTCGAAGGTGGAGCGGGTGCGCGTGGACGCCTCGAAGAACAGGTTGACGACGGTGCGTCCGCGCAGGTTGGGAAGACGCTTGTCGGCGCCCGACGTCGCCTCGGCCAGGTTCGCGGCGCGATCGAGAATCCCGGTGAGCAGCGGCCTGGGCAGCCCGTCCATCGTCAGCAGATGGCGCAGCCGGCCGTGCTGATCGAGTTGCAGGGAGGAGGTCATTTCAGGGGGCGATTGTAGTCGGCAGTTGTGGGAATCGAGAAACTTCCGGCGTCGCGGATTGCAGACAAGCCGTGATCAGTCGGGATGCGAGGCCATCCACTGTTCGAGGATCACGCGGGCGGCCTCGCCATCCCGGTCGCCCTTGCGCACGCGCCGGGTCATGCGGCCGCTGGAACGGGCATCGCGCAGCGCATCGTCGGCCGCCCGGGAAGAGAAGCGCTCGTCGGCGAGGTGCACCGCCAGGCGGCTGCGTTCACCGAGCTCGTCGGCGAACCGGCGCGCCGCGATGGTGATCGCCTGTTCGGAGCCGTCATCGTCGAGCGGCAGCCCGACGACCAGGGCCTGCGGCCGCCATTCCGCGATGACTTTGAGCAGGGCATTCCAGTCGGGGGTCGAGGCGGAACCGACCGTGGGCAGCGGACGCGCGGTGCCCGTGATGCGATCGCCGACCGCGATGCCGATGCGCCGGTGTCCGAAGTCGAACGCGAGGTAGGACAATCAGGGCTCCGTCTTCGAGGAGGCGGACGCGGGGCAAGGCATCATCTCCGGTCCCTCATGCGTCGAGGAGGGACTGCGGAAAGACGCCGGCGCCCCGTCACTGTGTCGATCCCGGTTCCCTCAGGCGTGCCCGGCGCCGCTGCTCAACTGCGAGACCTCGAGGCCGATCAGGCGCGTGGCGGACTGCCAGCGGCTGCGTGCCGGCGTGCTGAACAGGACGGCGGAATCGACCGGCGTGTTGAGCCAGGAATTCTGCAGGATCTCGTTTTCGAGCTGGCCAGCGCCCCAGCCCGCGTAGCCGAGCGTCACCAGGAAGTCCTTCGGGCCGCGTCCTTCGCCGATGGCGGTCAGCACGTCGCGCGAGGTGGTGATGTAGAGGTCCCGGCTGATCGGCATGCAGGATTCCCAGTTGCCGGGGCCGCGATGGACGACGAAGCCGCGTTCCGGCTGCACCGGGCCGCCCCAGAACACGACGTGCTCGTTGGCATCGTCCGCCTCGTGCTTGACCCCCATCTGGTCGAGCATGGCGGTGAGGGTCAGGTCGGTGGGGCGGTTGATGATCAGCCCGATCGCGCCCTTGTCGTTGTGTTCGCAGAGCAAGGACACGGTGTGGCTGAAGTTGTCGTCGTCCAGCCCCGGCATGGCGACCAGGAACTGGTTCTTCAGCGAGGAGGCCTCACCGTCCAGTGCCTGGTCGGACAGCAGCTGCGCCTCCGCCTTGTCCTCGTTGCCGGCATGCGCCTGCAGGGCGCGCTTGCACGCGGCGAGCGTCGCACCGGTGCGATCACGCAGGCGACGGACAGTGGCAACGGGAATGCGGATGGCCATGGCTCGAGTATCCGGCGACCCCGGGGTTCAGGCAACAAGGGTCGGACCGGGGCTTGCGAGGCGGCGTTCGACGGCGACCATCAGCATGCCGCCGATGTCCGTGCCGTAGGCGGCGTCGATCTCGCGCGCGCAGGTCGGGCTGGTGACATTGATCTCGGTGAGGTGCTCTCCGATCACGTCCAGGCCGACGAACACCAGTCCGCGGCGCCGCAGTTCCGGGCCGACGCGCGCCGCGATCCGGCGGTCGGCATCGGACAGGGGCTGGGCACGGCCGCTGCCCCCGGCGGCGAGGTTGCCACGCGTCTCGCCGGCCATCGGCACGCGCGCCAGGCAGTAGGGGACCGGCTCGCCGTCGATCATCAGGATGCGCTTGTCGCCGTCGACGATCGCCGGCAGGTACTTCTGCGCGGTGATCATGCGGCGGCCGTGATCGGTCAGCGCCTCGATGATGGCTCCCAGGTTCAGGCCATCGCCGGCGACGCGGAAGATGCCGCTGCCGCCCATGCCGTCGATCGGCTTGTAGATCACGTCGCCGTGCTCGGCATGGAAGGCGCGCAGGCTGGCGTCGTCGCGCGCGAACAGCGTCGGCGGCGTCAGCTCGGGGAACCAGGCGGTGAAGAGTTTCTCGTTGCAGTCGCGCAGGCTCTGCGGCTTGTTGAGCACCAGCGCGCCCTGCTGCTCGGCGCGGTCCAGGATGTAGGTGCTGGTGATGTAGTCCAGGTCGAACGGCGGATCCTTGCGCATGAGGATGGCGTCGAGTGCGCCCAGCGGCGTCACCTTCGGTTCGCCGGTGAAGTCGAACCAGTGCTGGCGGTCGTCCTGCACGCGCAGGCCGCGCACCCGGCCCATGGCCGTGCCGTCGCGTACGGACAGGTCGTCCTGCTCCATGTAGCGCAGCGACCAGCCGCGACGCTGTGCCGCCAGCATCAGCGCAAGGGTGGTGTCCTTGTAGGGCTTGATCGACCCGATCGGGTCCATGACGACGCCGAGCGTGCGGCCGGAGGAAGGAGTGTTCATGCCGGCATCCTAGCCCGCCTTTCGCGCGGTCTCCCGGGGCCGCAGGCACGGGGCCGCGCGGGGCGCAGGTCGACGGGTCTGCGGGCTCCGCGCGCGCCCGGCGCGAGCAGATGCGAGGCGGCCCAGGGCAGCGGATTCCGGCGCAGATCGGCTTTACGGTAGTCTCGGGCCTAAATATCGCCGAGCGGGAGACGGGCGTGAGGCAGGTCGAGAACAGGCATCCATCTTGCGGAGCGATCCTGGCCGGTGTGCTGGCATTGCCGCTGGTCGCCTGCGGCGGTGGCGGCTCGGGAGGGCATCCAGGCGCGCCGCCCACCGACCCCTCCGAGGCATCGGCCAAGGGCCGCTGGTCCGAGGTCATCGACTGGCCCCTGATCCCGATCCACGTGGTCCTGCTGCCGGATGGGCGCGTGTTCAGCTTCGGCAGCGACGACGGTTCGCCCGCGGGCGGCGCCGTGCCGACCGGCAAGTTCTTCTACGACCTCTGGAACCCGGCCGATCGACAGCACCTGGTGCTGCCCAATTCCACCGCCGTCGACACGTTCTGCGCCGCCCAGCTCGTGCTGCCGCAGCCCGGTGCCGGTGTGCTGGTGGTCGGCGGCGACACCTTCCCCCGGCCGCTCGAGCCGGAGCCCAGCGACCCGCTGGTGCCCGAGCCCTTCGACGACGGCAACCCGTCCTCCACGGTGCTGGACTACACGATGTCGGAGCCCGCGCTGCGCAAGGGCCAGGATATGGCCGCCGGCCGCTGGTACGCCACCGCCACCACCCTGCTCAACGGCGAGACCTACGTGCAGGGCGGCAACAGCCGCTCGCTCACCAGCGGGGAGCTGTTTCCGGAGGTGCGTAGTACGGCCGGCGATTTCAGGCAGTTGGCCATCGACACCTCGGACCTGCGCTACTACTACCCGCGCAATTTCGTGGTGCCCGGCGGCCGGCTGTTCGGCTACGACACCGAGGGCAGGATGTACTTCGTCGACCCGCAGGCGCAGACGCTCACGCGCCTGGGCGAACTGCCGGCGGCGAACACCGGCGACGACTCCACCGTCGCCATGTTCAGTCCCGGACGACTGCTTCATTTCGCGGGCGAGTCGGACGGCGCCATCGTCATCGATGTCAGCCGCGGCGATCCGGTCGTCACGCCGACCGGACGCCTGTCCAGTCACCGCCGGCTGGCGACGGCCACCCTGCTGCCCAACGGGCAGGTGCTGGCCACCGGCGGCAGCCCGGTCTACAACACGCTGCCCGGCGTCAACTACTTCGCCGAGATGTGGGATCCGGTGAGCGGCGAATGGACGCTCGGCGCCGAGGGTTTCGTCCCGCGCCTGTACCACTCCACCGCACTGCTGCTGCCCGATGCCACCGTGCTGGTGGCCGGCGGCGGCGCGCCGGGCCCGGCCGACAATCTCAACGCCGAGATCTACGCGCCGCCCTACCTGTTCGATTCCAGCGGCGCCCTGGCGCGCCGGCCGGTGATCAACGCGGTGCCCGATACCCTGGTCGTGGGGCGCCAGTTCCTGCTCGGCTACAGCGATTTGGACGGCCCGGCGACGCGCGTGGTGCTGATCAAGACCGGCGCGCAGACGCACGGACTGAACATGGAGCAGCGCTTCGTCGAGCTGACCTTCCGCGCGGGCACGGGCTGCGGATCGCCCTCCTGCCTGGCCGTGCACATGCCATCGGAGCCCGCCGACGTGCCGCCCGGCTACTACCTGCTGTTCGTGCTCAACGCGGACGGTGTGCCCTCCAGGGGCCGGTTCGTCTTCATCAATGTCGCCGCCGCGCCCGATCCGATGCAGGACCCGGTGCTTGCCCGCCCGGACGACCGGGACGGGGCCGTCGGTGCCACGGTGAGCCTGGTGATCGCCGGCAGCGATCCGAACGCCGGTACGCGGCTGCGCTACGCCGCGGCAGGCCTGCCGGCGGGCCTGAGCATCGACGCCAGGACCGGTGTGATCGGCGGCAGGCCGGAGGCGGCCGGCCACTACAACGTGGTGGTCAGCGTCAGCGACGACACGCCGGTGAGCGGCGAGCCGGAGCAGGGCGCGCGCACCGCTTCGACCGGCTTCGTCTGGCGCGTGACGGCGGCGTCACCGTAGGAACAGGCGAACGGGCGACGGCGCCCGGCCGCACGCATGAGGGCAGTACGCGTGGACGCGGCGCGCAAGTCGCAGCCGCGCAGGCGCCGGCTCAGGCGGTATTGACGATGGCCGCGATCTCGCGCGCCGCGGCCACCAGCGCCAGCCGGGCGACCACGCCGTAGGCGTAGAAGCGGTTGGGCTTGGCGTCGGGTTGCTGCGACAGGTCGGGGTGGTTGCAGCAGGACTCGAAGGGTAGCGGCTTGAAGCTCATGCCCGGCGCGTTGAGATTTTCCTGGTTGCCGCGTTTCTCGTTGACGCGGTAGAAGCCGCCGACCACGAAGCGGTCGACCATGTACACGACCGGCTCGGCCGTGTGATTGTCCGGCCCCCAGGTCTCGAAGGTGTGCACGCCTTCCTGGATGATCGCGCCGGTCACTTCGCGGCCTTCCTTGGCGCTGCTCATGTGGGTGCGCGCCTTGCGGTTCATTTCGCGCACGTCGGCGGCCGAGCGCACGGTCATCACGCCCATGC
Organism: uncultured Panacagrimonas sp.; assembly: GCA_946481265.1. The sequence continues at coordinate 16,772 of CAMLNE010000037.1, forward strand.
CATAGGTGCCGGCGTCCGCCTTGATGATGGCGAAGGGCTCCTCGGCGATGCCGTATTCGGCGTACTTCTCGCGGATGTCCTCCAGCAGCAGTTCGACATTGGTGACCAGGCACTCCTCGCCCTCGCGCCGCATGAAGTTGATCTCCCCGCAGTTGCGGAACAGCGGATCGACCCACCAGGAGTCGATGCCGGCCACCTTGGCGAACTCGGCGGTGACATCGCGGTAGTAGCCGAAGTGCTTGGTCTTGAGTCGCGCGTGCCAGCCGGCACCGAGCGGCGGCACGATGGTCTGCGTGATCCCTTCGAGGATCGGCGGGATGCCGGCGGAGAGGTCGTTGTTGAGCAGCACGATACAGGGCGAGAAGTCGCCCACGCTCACGCGATCGCCTTCGCGGCGCAGCGGTTCGAGCACAAGCTGGCGGCCGCTGATCTCGAGATCGAGCGTGACCGGCTCCCGGACTTCCGGCAGGAGGGTTCCGATGCGCACGTGGAAGCCGGCCTCGCGGATCATCTCCACCAGCGTGGCCACGTTCTCCAGGTAGAAGCGGTTGCGCGTGTGGTTCTCCGGCACCACCAGCACGCGCCGGCAGGTCGGGCAGGCGCGTTCGACCGCGGACTGGATCGCCTGCACGCACAACGAGGTCAGGTCCGGGCTCAGGTTGTTGAAGCCGCCCGGGAACAGGTTGGTATCCACCGGCGCGAGCTTGAAGCCCGCGTTGCGAAGGTCCACCGAACAGTAGAACGGTGGCGGCGTGCTCAGCCACTGGCTGCGGAACCAGGCCTCGATATCCGCGCTGCGCGCGATCAGCTGCTCCTCGAAGCGAAGGAGCGGCGAGGTGTTGGCGGTGGAAAGCTGGGGGATCGTGCCGAGCATGGTGGGGTCCGGATTGGCGATATTGGCCCTTGGGAAAACTCCGGGTCCGTGGCGGGCGCCGGCCTGCCGGCGTGCCGCCATTGCGGTCCGTCGACGCACCGGTTCATGGGCCGGATGAGCATCGCGTCGCGAAGGAGCGCCGGCGGCCCATGCCCGCCATGCGTCCTCCGAGTTTGCCTAGCGTAGCCGAGCCTCGGGAAGGGCGTAGGCGCTTCCCGGTGGTTGTGCTAAATAGCGGTCATTCAAGGGGAGACCGACGCGGCGTTCCGCCGCCATCTCCCGGGTGCGGCGCAATCGAGCGGGGGACACGGGTGTCGACAGCGGACGCGGCGAAGATCATGGTCATCGATGACAGCCAGACCATCCGCCGGACGGCCGAGACCCTGCTGAGCAAGGAAGGCTTCACGGTCGTGACCGCACAGGACGGCTTCGAGGCCCTGGCCAAGATCGCGGACCACCATCCCGACCTGATCTTCGTGGACATCATGATGCCGCGGCTGGACGGGTATCAGGCTTGTGCGCTGATCAAGGCCAATCCGCGCTACGCCTCGACGCCGGTGATCATGCTGTCGTCCAAGGACGGGCTGTTCGACCGTGCGCGCGGTCGCATCGTGGGCTCGGACGAGTACCTCACCAAGCCGTTCACGCGCGACGAGCTGATCAGCGCCGTGCGTACCCACCTGCGCAAATGAGCGCAGCGCTGCGCGAGCTGCGCGAAGACCCGTATTGTCTGCTCGCGGAACTGGATCGCCGCCTGCGCGCGATGCGCGCGGACGTCGCGACCGGCGACCGGGAAATCTGGCAGGGCCTGGCCTTCCGCCAGGGCACGCGCTGGATGCTGACTCCCAAGGACGACGTGCGCGAGGTGATTCCGCCTCCGCGGGTCACCCGCGTGCCCAATTCCAAGCCCTGGCTGGCCGGGGTGGCCAATGTGCGCGGCAGCCTGCTCACCCTGGTCGACCTGGGCCTGCTTGGCGGCGGTGACGGCAGTGCCGGCGGGCGCACCGCGCGCGCACTGGTGCTCAACTCCGACCAGATGCAGACCGGGTTCCTGGTCGACGAGGTCGCCGGCTACCGCCAGTTCACGGCGGCCGAGCAGGCGTCCGCACCGCCGGCGCCGGACGATCTGC
>CAMLNE010000038.1 GCA_946481265.1 uncultured Panacagrimonas sp.
CTCTCGGCCGAACCCGCCTCAGGGAAACACCCGGTAAAAGTTGTCGAGGCAATGTCCCGCGTTTGCATCGGGGCAGAAACGCATCTGCATCTCAGACCCGACCGGATTAGACGCCGCTCGGGGGGTCACTTCGAGCGTACGGACGAGGCGATCGCGATGGCAACGACCTGGACCGCGGATCAGATGAACGCGAAGGCCATCATCGCGCTCACGGAGTCCGGTGCGACGGCGCTGATGATGTCGCGGACGGAGACCGATATCCCGATTTACGCGTTGACTCAACACGAGCGAACAAGACGCCGCATGAGCCTGTGTCGCGACGTCTTCCCGATTGCGTTCAGTCCTTCGCGACTCGATACGCTCGCGCCGGTTCGCGATGCCATTTCCTGCCTGGTTGGGCGTGGTGTCCTTGCTGTTGGCGATCGCGTCCTGGTCACGAAGGGAGACTTCACCGGTCCTGGCGGGACCAACGCGATGAAGATTGCAACGGTAGGAGAGGTGTCTCTCGAATAGGAGCGTCGATGAACCGTCCAGACCCATTTCTGTGCATCGGGCATCGTGGCGCGCGCGGTCATGCTCCCGAGAACACTCTGTTGTCCATCGATACCGGAATCCGGTTGGGCGCAGACATGATCGAGATCGACGTTCAGCGCTGCGAAGACGAACTGGTCGTGATCCATGACCCGCGGCTCGAACGGACCACCAATGGCGAGGGTCGGGTGGCCGAGGCAGCATTCGGATACCTTCGCGGACTCGATGCCGGGGATGGGCAGCAGATTCCGACATTGCAGGAGGTCATCGTGTTGGCCGAAGGACGGGTGGCGCTCAACATCGAGATCAAGAGCGCCGACGGAACCGCCGTCAAGGTCGCGGCGGCGGTGCGGGAGGCGCTCGGCGACGGATGGAATCCCGCCCAATTTCTCGTTTCCTCCTTCCATCTTCCTGAGCTCTACGAATTCAAGCAGATGGTCCCCGAGGTTCCGGTGGCGGCGCTGGTCTGTGGCGTTCCGCTCGATTGGGCGGCGTGCGCAGTGGAGCTGGGCGCCAGCGCGCTGAACATCTCGGCCGAGTTCGCGGACGCCCGACTGGTTCAGGACGCACAGGCACGGGGGCTCAAGGTGTACGCCTATACGGTGAATCATCCAGCCGACATCGTGATGTTTCGCGATGTCGGCCTTGACGGCATCTTCACCGATTACCCCGATCGCGTACGCGCGCTGCGCCCTTGAAGCGCCGGGCAGCGTTAACTCGGCGGCATACATCTTCCGGGCGGCGCGCCCCACCTTGGGGTCGTTCTCCAGCATCCCGGCTCCGCTCTTGATCAGGGCGTAGACGGTGGTCTTGCCACCGGGTCCGCCGTCAACAGTCTTCGTGCTCATGGTGACTTCACCGGTGCTGGACCTAGCGCCGACGTCCTTGGCATCGCCACGGATACGGATTCCTGCCGGATGGCCCAATTCGCCGTAGTCCTCGGTTTCGTGACAATCGCCAGCTTCCGTCCTTAGCCCTCCCGTCTGTAGCCCTCCCGGGCGCAGCCCCTACGGGGCACCGGCCAGCTGTGCAGGCGGATGCGAGCAGGCGGTCACCGCCCGAATCGCGGCCGCCTCCAGTGATTTCACATCCGCTCCTGCTGTGGCACGGCAGGGTTTGCGGCGCAACGATGCACGCGCCGCGTTGCGCCTCCATTACAAGAGTGGTCCCTCAACAATATCGCCATGAAAGACGCACTAAGATGCGAGCTCGACTTTTCCAATGAATGCAGGACTTCGCATGGACGCGTTGGTGAAGCAAGATTTCCAGGCCGCCGATCTCTACATCAACCGCGAGCTTTCGCTGCTCGAGTTCAACCGGCGTGTCCTCGATCAGGCCAAGGATGAGGGCATTCCCCTGCTGGAGCGCCTGAAGTTCCTGGGCATCTCCATCTCGAACCTCGATGAGTTTTTCGAGATCCGCGTGGCCGGAGCGCAGCAGATGGCGGCCTCGCCGACGCCGCAGCGCGGCTCCGATGGGATCGCACCACAGGAACTACTGGGAGCAATCAGCGTCGGCGCACACGCACTGGTCGATGAGCAGTATCGCGTGTTCAACGAAGTGATCGTCCCCGCACTCGACAAGGAACGTATCCGTTTCCTCCGCCGAGGGGAGTGGACTACCGAACAGGACGCATGGCTTCGAAGTTATTTCGGAAATGAGCTGGCGCCGGTGTTGTCGCCTATCGGCCTTGATCCAGCGCACCCGTTTCCGCGGATCCTGAACAAGTCGCTCAATTTCATCGTTTCGCTATCGGGCAAAGACGCTTTCGGGAGAAACACGGGCCTTGCGGTGGTGCAGGCACCACGTGCCTTGCCACGACTGATCCAAGTGCCGCCAGGGGTAGCCGGGTCGGGCCCGCATGATTTCGTGTTCCTGTCGAGCGTGATTCACGCCTACGTCGACGAGCTGTTTCCCGGCATGGAGGCCAGCGGTTGCTACCAGTTCCGGGTCACCCGCAACTCTGACCTCTTCGTCGACGAAGAGGAGGCCAAGGACCTGGCGGAGGCGCTCGAGGATGAGTTGTCGCAGCGCCAATGGGGCGATTCCGTGCGGTTGGAGGTTGCGCACAACTGCCCGGAGGTGATGTGGCAATACCTGATGCACGAAATGCAGCTCACTCCAGCCGATGTCTACCAGGTCAACGGACCGGTGAACCTGATGCGGCTGATGGTGATTCCCGACATGGTCGATCGCCCCGACCTCAAGTACGCGCCCTTTGTCCAGAAGATCCCGCGGCGGCTGACCGGCGATCTGTTCGCGGCCATCCGCGAACGGGATCACTTGCTGCACCACCCCTATGACTCGTTCATGCCCGTGGTCGAGTTCCTTCGCCAGTCGGCGAAGGATCCCAAGGTGCTGGCGATCAAGCAGACGCTCTATCGCACCGGCGCAAAATCACCGGTCGTCGACGCCCTGGTCGAAGCGGCGAAGAATGGCAAGGAAGTCACCGTCGTGGTCGAGCTGCGCGCACGCTTCGACGAGGCCGACAACATCGACCTTGCCGAGAAGCTGCAGGACGTCGGCGCACACGTGGTGTACGGCGTGGTCGGGTACAAGACGCACGCCAAGATGTGCCTAGTCATCCGCCGCGAGGACTCGGGCCTGAAGACCTACGTGCATCTGGGCACCGGCAACTACCACCCGCGTACGGCCCGGCAGTACACGGACTACGGCCTATTCACTGCCGATGGCGAGATCTGCAAGGACGTGCATGCGGTGTTCCTGCAGCTCACTTCGCTGGGCAAGGTCAGCAAGCTACATGCGCTGCTGCAGTCGCCTTTCACCCTGGGCAAAGGCATGCACGAGCGCATCGAGCGCGAGGCCGAAGCCGCGCGCAAGGGAAAGCCTGCCCGCATCGTCGCCAAGATGAATGCGCTGGTGGATCCGGAGATCATCAGCCATCTGTATGACGCATCGCAGGCGGGCGTGAGCATAGACCTGATCGTGCGTGGCACGTGCTCGCTGCGACCGGGCGTCGCGGGTCTTTCCGACAACATCCGCGTGCGTTCGATCATCGGTCGCTTTCTCGAACATCACCGTGTGTTCTGCTTCCACCACGACGGCAACCCCGAGGTCTGGCTCTCCAGCGCCGACTGGATGGAGCGCAACCTCTTCCGCCGTGTGGAGGTCGCATTTCCGCTCAAGGACCGGAAGATCCGCGCCCGCGTTCTCGAGCACCTGGAGGCGTACACGGCCGACACCGCCCAGAGCTGGGTGTTGCAGCCGGATGGGACCTATGTGCGGGCGCAGACGCCGGCGGGGATCACCGGCATCCCGGTCCAGCAGCGCCTGATGGAAGAGTAGATCGCGCGGATCAGCCTTTCTGCTGCTGCCGCGCACGCAGGATCGCAGCGCGCACCTGCCTGGGACTGGTTGCGCCCACGTGGTCGCGTGCACCGAGCGAGCCCAGCAGCGTGATCTGCTGGTAGACGTCCGCCTCGATCAGTTCCGAAAAGCCGCGCAGTTCCTCCAGCGGCAGCTCCGCCAGCTCGCACTCCTTCTGAATCGCCCGCGCGACCGCCGAGCCCACCACGTGGTGGGCGTCGCGGAATGGCAGGCCCTTCTTCACCAGGTAATCCGCGAGGTCGGTCGCGGTCGAATATCCGGCCGCGGCAGCGGCCCGGCAGCGTTCGCGATGCACAAGGATGCTGGGCACCAGTTCGGCGTAGATGTGCAGGCAGGCCGAGACGGTATCGATCGCATCGAATAACGGCTCCTTGTCCTCCTGGTTGTCGCGGTTGTAGGCGAGCGGCTGGCCCTTCATCAGCACCAGCAGCGCCTGCAGATCGCCTATCACGCGGCCGGTCTTGCCGCGCACGAGTTCCGGCACGTCTGGATTCTTCTTCTGCGGCATGATTGAACTACCGGTGCAGAAGCGGTCCGGCAGGGCCACAAAGCCGAACATGGGCGTCGACCAGATGACCAGTTCCTCGCTCCAGCGCGACAGATGCACCATGAGCAGGCTCGCGCAGGCGCAGAACTCGATCGCGAAGTCGCGATCGCTCACCGCATCCAGCGAATTCTCGCTGATGCGCTCGAAGCCAAGCTGCTGCGCCACGAAGGCGCGATCGATCGGGTACACCGTGCCGGCCAGTGCCGCCGATCCCAGCGGCAGCACGTTGACGCGTCGCCGGGCGTCGACCAGCCGCTCGCGGTCACGCAGGAGCTGTTCACGCCAGGCCAGCATGTGGTGGCCGAACGTGACTGGCTGGGCAACCTGGAGGTGCGTGAAGCCGGGCATGACGGTGTCGGCCTCGCGCTCCGCAAGGTCGAGCAGCGCCAGGGCGAGGCGATCGATCACCGCGAGCAGCTCGTCGATGGCATCGCGCACATAGAGCCGCACATCGGTCGCGACCTGGTCGTTGCGCGAGCGTCCCGTGTGCAGGCGCTTGCCCGCTTCCCCGATCCGGCGCGTGAGCTCGGACTCGATATTCATGTGCACGTCTTCGAGTTCGGTCTTCCACTCGAAGTCGCCGGCGTCGATTTCCGCGCGGATGGCGTCCAGGCCCTCGATGATGGCCTGGCCGTCCTCCGCGCTCAGGACGCCTACCTTCTGCAGCATCCGCGCGTGGGCCTGGCTGCCGGCGATGTCCTGCCGGTAGAGCCGGCGGTCGAAACTGACCGACTCGCTGAAGCGCTCCATCAGGCTGGACGTCGACTCGGAGAATCTTCCACCCCAAAGCTTGCTGTTGCCGCCGCTGGTCATCTTGGTTCTGGACGAGAAACGTGGCGCCGATTCTATCCGCTCCTTGGGCCGTCACGGCCGCCTAAACTGGCGGCCATGAAACGCATCGAGCCGCAGCGGGACAAGCCGCCCAGCCTGATCCCCGACTTCTGCTCGGGACCGGCGCTGCTATTCATGGCCGTGGTCATGGAGCTGGTCGCCATCTGCTTCACCTTGGCCAGCGCGGACACCGACACCGACCTGATCCGCCGCCTGGCCCTGCTGTCGCTCTACCTGCAGTGGATCGGGCTGTGCGGCGGCGCCGCCCTGTGCGGCCTGCGCCACCTGTTCACGGTCGCCCGCGCTGGCGTGGTCTTCCTGGCCTGCTGGATCACCCTGATCCTGATCGTGATGATCCTGTCGAACATCGCCTGGCACATGGGCGTCAACCCGAACTTCGATGTCCTGGACCCGACCACCCCGCGCGTGACCTTCATCCTCAGCCATACCTGCATCGCCGCGATCGTCTCGCTGATGCTGCTGCGCTACTTCTGGACGCGCCACCAGTGGCAGGAGCAGGTGCACGCGGAGGGCGAGTCACGTTTCCAGGCGCTGACCGCACGCATCCGCCCGCACTTCTTCTTCAACGCCCTGAACAGCCTCGCCGCCCTGATCATGATCCGCCCGGCCGAAGCCGAACTGATGGTCGAGGATCTCGCCGACGTCTTCCGCGCCAGCCTGGAGAAGGCCGGGCGCATGGCGCCGCTGGTGGACGAGATCGGCGTGTGCAACGCCTACCTGCGCATCGAGAAGGCGCGACTCGGCGAAAAGCTCGAGGTCAAATGGGACGTGCCGGAGGACCTGTTCAACTGGCCGGTCCCGATGCTCATCATCCAACCCCTGGTCGAGAACGCCGTCTATCACGGCATCTCCAAGCTCAAGGAGCGCGGTGTCATCCGCATCAATATCTACACGGCGCAGCGGCTGCTGATCGTGGAAGTGGAGAACCCGATGCCACCGGCGGAGAACCCTTCGACACGCGGCAACCAGATCGCCATCGACAACATTGCGAGCCGCCTCAACCTCATTTACGGTGAACGCGGTAGGCTTGAACTGGGTCCCGACAACGGCATCTGGCGCGCACGCTTGTCGATCCCGGAGAAATCCCTGCTGGTGGGAGGAGAGATGTCATGAGGAACTGGCCATGCGAGTGGTAATCGTGGATGACGAGGCGCTGGCCCGTGAGCGGCTCAAGCGACTGCTGCAGGAATTTCCGGGCTACGACGTCGTGGGCGAGGCTGCCGACGGTGAGTCCGCGCTCGATGTGATCGACAACGAGGAGCCCGATCTGGTGCTGCTCGACATCCGCATGGGCGGCGTGGACGGCCTGCACGTGGCGCGCAGCCTGGCCGAATACGATCCGCCGCCGGCGGTGATCTTCACCACGGCCTATTCCGAGCACGCCCTGTCGGCGTTCGACGCCAAGGCCACCGGCTACCTGCTCAAGCCGATCCGCCTCGAGAAACTCAAGGAGGCGCTGCAGAACGCGCGCCGCCCGACCCGCGCACAGAAATCGAAGTCCGGGGGCGGCAACGACGTCAAGCCCAAGCGCGAATTCGTGACCGCGACCACCCGCGAGGGCCTGCTGCGCGTGCCGGCGGAGGACATCGTCTATTTTCTGGCCGACCAGAAATACACGACCGTCTGCCACCTGCACGGCGAGGTACTGATCGAGGAGTCGCTCAAGACTCTCGAAGAGGATTTCGCGCCCTGGTTCCTGCGTGTGCATCGCAAGGCCCTGGTGGCCACGCGCTTCATCGCCGGTCTCGAACGAGACCGCGGCGGCGAGCAACTCCACTGGCTGACGATGAAGCACGCCAGTGCACCGCTGCCGGTGTCGCGTCGACGCCTCGCCGAGGTCCGCCGCTTCCTCACCGAGAATTCCTGATGTGCCCGTGGAGCCGGAATCCGGGCACGGGCACAGCGCCGGAGGCCGAGCAGGGACCCGCGGTCCGCGTCTCGCGCTGATGTTGCGGATCGCCACCCGCGAGTCGCCGCTCGCACTCTGGCAGGCCGAGCACGTGCGTGCCCGCCTGCAGGCCGCGCACCCCGACCTTCAGGTCGTGCTGGTGCCGATGACCACACGCGGCGACCAGCTGCTCGGCGCGCCACTGTCCACCGCCGGCGGCAAGGGACTGTTCGTCAAGGAACTGGAGCAGGCCATGCTGGATGGGGACGCTGACCTGGCGGTCCATTCCATGAAGGATGTGCCCGCGCAGCAGCCGCCGGGCCTGGGCCTGGTCGCCTTCCTGGCCGGAGAGGATCCGCGCGATGCCTTCGTCTCCAATCACCACGCGCGCTTCGATGCGCTGCCGCAGGGCGCGCGGATCGGCACCTCCAGCCTGCGCCGCCAGTCCCTGCTCGCGGCGCTGCGCCCGGACCTGCGCATCGGCCTGCTGCGCGGCAACGTCGGCACGCGCCTGCGCCGGCTGGATGAGGACCAGTTCGACGCAATCCTTCTGGCCTGCGCCGGCCTGCGCCGGCTGGGCCTGGAGAACCGCATCCGGGAACCGCTCGACGTGCAGCGCTTCATCCCGGCCATCGGCCAGGGCGTGATCGGCATCGAGGCCCGCCAGGACGACGCGCGTACCCGCGAGCTGCTGCACGCACTGCACGACGAGGGCTCCGCGATCCGGCTGTCGGCCGAGCGAGCGCTCAACGAGCGCCTCGGGGGTGCCTGCCAGGTGCCCGTGGCCGGCCACGCGGTGATCGACGACGGCCAGATCCGGCTGAGCGCGATGGTCGGCGCACCGGACGGCTCACGCGTCGTGCGTGGCGAGATCTCCGGTCCCATCGCCGACGGCGCCGTCCTCGGCACGCAGCTGGCCGAGCGACTGCTGGCACAGGGGGCGCGCGAAATCCTCGGCGCGCTCGGAATCGGAACCTGAAGGTGCCCGCCGGCCTTCGCGTGCTCATCACGCGGCCGGCCGCGCAGAGCGCGGGGCTCGAACGCCTGCTGCGCGAACGCGGAGCCGAGCCGGTCCCGCTGCCGCTGTTCGATATCCGCGCCTGCGGCAGTCCGGCGGCACAGGCCGCCAGCATGAGTGCGGCGCGGCGTTGGGAAGGCTGGATCTTCACCAGTGTCAACGCGGTGCGCATGGCAGCCGATCGGGATGCCGGCCCCTGGCCCGCGTTGTACGCGATCGGCGAAGCCACTGCGGCTGCATTGGCCCGGCTCGGCCACGCGCCGGTGTATCGCGCCTCCACCGGCAGCACCAGCGAAGATCTGCTCGCCTTGGCCGCCTTGCAGCACGTCGAAGGCCATCGTTTCCTGATCTGCACCGGCGAGGGTGGGCGCAACCTGCTGGCGCCGCAGCTGCGCGAGCGCGGCGCACAGGTGCAACGCCTCGACCTCTACCGGCGCGAGTCCATCGAGTACCCGGCACGGGTCGTCCGCCTTGCCGTGGAACGATGCGATGCGACGATCTGCACCAGTGGCGAAAATCTTGAGCGGCTGCATGCCCTGCTGCCTTCAGATCTTCGTGCGCGGCTGCAGGGCCGCCGGCTGGTCGTGCCGAGCCCACGTGTGATAGAACTCGCTGGCCGTCTGGGCTTCGCCGAGGTTCGCGCGCCGGATAGAACTTCCGATGAAGCCCTGGTGGAATGCCTCTTCTTCCGTGCCCGCACGCAGGCCGAAGACTCCGCCCCGCGTCAGCCCCCAAGATGACCCCAAGCTCCGTCGAACCCACGCTGGAAGCCGGCGATCCGAGGCCATCTTCTTCCTTGCCGCCATCAGCGGCTGCCGCGCCGCCACCATCCAGCGGCAGGGGCCGGCGCCTGGCCGCCCTGTGGCTGTTCGTCCTGCTGGCACTGGGCGCCGCCGGTTGGTTTGGCTGGCAGTGGTGGCAGCAGCGGACCCTGCTTGCCGGACGCGCCGCCGAGCAGGTCCTGCGGGTGCAGGCGCTCGACTCACGCCTGGCCGCGCTCGAGACGCTAAGCGCTGAACAGGGCTCGCGCCTCGCCGACCAGTCGCGACAGGCGGATCGCAATGGCACGGACATCGCGGCGCTGCAGTCGCGCATCGACGACACGCTCACCCTGATGAGTCGCGTCAGCGAGGACCTGGCGGGTGGCCGCACACGCTTCCAGCTGGCCGCGGTGGAGCACCTGATGGTGCTGGCCAACGACCGCCTGCTGCTCGAGCGCGACGTCAGATCGGCGCTCGTCGCACTCGATGCGGCGGATGCAAGCCTGGCCCGGATATCGAATCCGCAACTGTTCCCGGTACGCGAGGCGCTGGCCCGCGAACGCACCGAGCTGCGCGCCGTGCCGGTCGCCGACCTGGCCTCGGCGGCGCTCACGCTGGCCAGCCTGATCGGACGGGTGCCGGACCTGCCGCTGGCTTCCCATGCGCCGGCGCAGTTCGAGTCGCCCGACGCGCGTGAGGCGCCCGCGCAGAGCGTCACCAGCGGCTGGCAGCGGGTGCTCAGCGCGGTGCGTACCGCGGCGTCCAGCCTGTTCACCGTCCGTCGCGAGGAGAACGCACGCGCGCTGCGCCTGCTCCCGCCGGAGGCCGAAGCGGTCATCTACCACGTGCTCACGCTCAGGCTCGAGGCGGCCCGCGTGGCGCTGCTGACCGGCAACTCCGTCGTCCTGCGCGAAGAATGCCGCTCCGCCGGCCAGTGGCTGGACACGCAATTCAAGCGCGACGACCCCGGTGTCATGGCGATGGGCGCCGAACTCGAACGGCTCGAAGCCCTCGAGCTCGCGCCGCCGCTGCCCGACATCAGCCGCAGCCTGGCCGCCCTGCGCGCACGGCTCGACACCGCGCCCTCCGCGGCCCTGCCGTGATCCGCTCCTGGGTCCTGGTCCTGCTCGCCCTGGCGGCAGGCGCGGCCGCCGCCTACTGGATGCGCGCGGACACCGGTTACGTGGTGGTCCACTACCGCGGCTGGATCGTGGAGACCTCGGTCCTGGTGCTGCTCGGCGTGGTGGTGCTGGCCACGCCACTGGTGCTGACCGTCCTGCGTACGCTCCTGGGCCTGCTACGACTGCCGGCCTTCCTGCTGCGCATGAACGAGCGGCGGCGCGCCGAGCGGGCGCGCGACTCCTTCGAGGCCGGCCTGCTCAAGCTGCTGGAGGGCCACTGGCAGCGTGCCGAGATCGAGCTGGTACGGCGCGCCGCGGATCACCACGCCTCGCATCTGAACTACCTGGCGGCCGCTCGTGCCGCGCAGCGGCTGGGTGCGGCGGATCGTCGCGACCACTACCTCGAGCTCGCCGCGCGTGACGCCCCGGAGCTGACATTCGCGACCGGCCTGACGCGGGCCGAATTGCAGCGCGAACGCGGCGAGGTGACGCAGGCCAAGGCAACCGCACTGCGGCTGCGCGAGGCCGACCCGCAGCATCCCTATCCGGTGGAACTGCTGGCGGAGAGCTACGCGGCGCTGGGCGAGTGGGCCGAGCTGCACGGTCTGCTCAATCTCACTGAAAAACTGGGGGCACCGCCGCCCGCGCGTCGTCGCCAGCTGTTGCAGCGCGCGCTGCTCGAACGCATGCGTGCAGCCGTGGCGGACACCCGCCTGGATGCGCTCCGGCAGCTATGGACGCAGACGCCGGCCGCCTTGAAGAGCGATCCAGAGCTGCGCCACGCGTACGCCAGCGGCCTGGCCCGCCTCAACGCCCACGCCGAGGCCTCCGCGCTGATCGTCGGCGTGCTCGACAACGAGTGGGACGACCAGCTGGTGAATCTCTACGGACAGCTGCACGCCGCGGACCCGCTGGGGCAGCTCGCCAGCATCGAGCAATGGCTGACGAAGTACGGTGAAAAGCCGGAACTGCTGATCACCGCGGGTCGCGCCTGCCTGGCGAACAAGCTGTGGGGCAAGGCGCGCAGCTACCTGGAGGCGGTGATCCGCCTCGAGCCGACCCCGGCCGCCTACCTGGAACTGGCCCGCCTCGCCGAGCACACCCAAAACCCGGACGAGGCCGCCAGCCTGCACCGGCAGGGCCTGGAGCTGGCCGCCCGCCCCGCGACCGGGTAGGCCCCAGCGAAGGGTCGTCGCCCACCGAAGCACGCACCGCAACGGCGTCCCGGTCAGGGGCCCCCGGCAACCTGAAGGACCGGATGCAGCGGACATCGGATGGTGATGCACTCATCCGATCTTCGGGGCTCGACCGGGAATCGACCGCTGATCGACCCGGGTTCGTCACCGATGATCCGGGCCGGACCCGTGGCTTCCTGGGTTCCGGCATGGAATCCGTTGCGCCCCCCCCATCCGGGTCGGCTGCCGCAGCAGGGGATGCTCCTCCCGGCTTGATCAGGCGAAAAAAAAACGGCCGGGGAAGCCCGGCCGTTTCGATCTGGATCCGACTGCGAGGCTTACTTGGACGCCTCGGCCTTCTTCACCTCGAGCAGTTCCACCTCGAAGATCAGCGTTTCGTTGGGTCCGATCTTCACGCCCGCCCCGCGATCGCCGTAGGCGAGCTTGGAAGGAATGAAGAACTGGTACTTGGCGCCCGGCTTCATCAGCTGCACGCCCTCGGTCCAGCCTTCGATGACATTGCCCAGCGGGAAGGTCACCGGCTGGCCGCGCGAGATCGAGCTGTCGAACTCCTCGCCGTTGATCAGGGTGCCGCGGTAGTGGACCGTGACTTCGTCGGCGGCGGTGGGCGAGGCGCCCGACCCCTCGGTGATCACCTTGTACTGCAGGCCGCTGGCGGTGGTCTTCACGCCTTCCTTCTGCGCGTTCTCGGCCAGGAACTTCTCTCCCTCGGCGGTGGCCTTGGCGGCCGCCTCATCCCGCTGCTTGACCTGCTCTTCCTGCATCTTCTGCGAAACGCTGGCCTTGATCGCCTCGCGGGCGGCATCGTCCATCTTCAGTTCGGCGCCAGCGCCGACATCGTCCAGACCCTGCTTGAGGGCGGCCACGTCCACGTGGGCAGCCACCGGCTTGAGCGAGTTGCCCAGGTCGATGCCGATCGCGTAGCCGAACTTCTGGGCATCGGTGGTCAGCGCGACTGGCTGGGGAGCCTCCTCTACCTTCTTGGTGCAGGCGAACAGCAGGCCTGCGCAGGCGCACACGGCGAGCAGGCGTAGAGTCTTGGGCATGGGGAATCCTGTTTGAGGAAGAGCCGGCGGATGCCGGAAATCGGGAAGAAAAAGTGGCCGGATTATAACGAAGGCACCTGAACCGACCCTGCAACCGTCCCGGCCGGACGCCGCGAAATCAGCTGCAGCAGCGTCTGCCGGGAATCGTCGGAAAGCAGTTCGAGGGCGCGCTCGGCGATGGTCACGATGCGCTCGTCCATGACCAGTTTCTGATCCTCGCCGATGCTGACCAGGCCGACGTCGATGAGGGTGTCCAGGTAGCCGCGGAACAAGGCCTTGTCGAAGAACTCGGGTGAATCGCGCCCGGTGAGGACCGCCATGCGCTCGGCCAGCAGGCGGCAGTCCTCCTCGAAGCGACCGCGCGCCAGGTTCGCCTGCCCGCGGTACTCGTGGGCAAGCAGCCAGGTGGTCATGCAGTAGCGCTCCAGCGTCTCGCCCATCACGCGACCCAGCATCGACAGGATGGAGAATTCGGGCGAGGCCACGGCGGGCCGCATCAGCCAGCCGTCCTCACGCCGCCCGAGCAGGCCCAGGTTGAGCATCACGCCGATCACCTCGCGCGCCACGTCCTCGGCTTCGGCCGGCTCCCAGCGCACGAAGAACTCGGTGCGCAGGAAGGGGTAGAGCGCGCGGCAGCCGGTGATGACCAGTTCCTCGGGCATGGCGCCGCGGGTACGGAAGAAATTCGCGATCAGGCTGGGCAGCGCGAACAGGTGCTGCAGGTTGTTGCGCGCATACGTGAGCAGCACCGCGTCGCGATCCGCCAGGGCGTAGAGATCACCCCAGGGATGCGGCACGGTGACCGCGCGCACGATCGGGATGGCCCATTCCACCGCCGCCTTGGGCGAGATCTCCGGAATGGCAAAGGTCTCGCTGTAGGGCCGCCCCTTGAGCAGCCAGATCAGGTGACCGACCTGCTCGATCAGCTCGGCCTGCGACACCGCACGTTCGGGACTGGCGAGCAGGGCGATCGCGGTCAGGCCCACCGGGTTGGCCACCGCCGCCGCATTGATGCGGCGGTGATTGGCCAGGGCCAGGCGCTGCACGAAGGGCTTGAGCAGGGTCGGCGCCTTGTCCGGCGAATTCTGCAGCGCCTCACGCCAACCGGGCGCATGCTTGTCCGCGTATTCCTGCAGCAGCAGCGGCTCGCCGAAGTTGATGTGTACCTTGCCGAAGGACTTGGTCAGCAACTTGCCCGCCTTGAGCAGCTGGCCGGCCGACTCCTTCTTCTTGGCGCCGCCACGTAGTTCCTTGAAGTAGCTGCCCAGCTCCCAGACCTTGTCGTACCCGATATAGACCGGCACCAGCGCCACCTTGCGCGTGGTCTGGCGCAGCGCGCTCTCCACCACCATGCCGAGCATGCCGGTCTTGGGCGGCAGCAGGCGGCCGGTGCGACTGCGCGTACCTTCCGGGTAGTAGCTGATCGAATAGCCGCGCGCGATCAGACTGTCCACGTAGGCGCGGAACACGGCGGTGTACAGGCGATCGCCGGAGAAGCTGCGCCGGATGTAGAACGCACCCGCACGGCGCAGCAGGGCACCGACCGGCCAGAAGTTGAGATTCACGCCGGCGGCGATGTGCGGCGGCACCAGCCCCGCCTGGTAGAGCACGTAGCTCACCAGCAGGTAGTCCGCATGCGAGCGGTGCGAGGGCAGGTAGACCATCTCGTGGTTCTGCGCCCATTCGCGAAGACGCTCGATGCCGTGCACCTGCACGCCGTGGAACATGCGGTTCCAGACGTAGCGGAACACCAGTTCGAGAAAACGCACCGTGGCCGACGAGTAGTTGGCTGCGACCTCGTCGGCGCACTTGCGCGCGCGCCGCGCGGCTTCATCGAGCGTGATCTTGCTGTCGCGCGCCTCCTGCTCGATGGCCGCCTTGACCGTGTGCGACGCCATGAGCTGGTCGAGCACCACGCGGCGGGTCTGCAGGCGCGGGCCCAGCGCCGCGGTACGCGCGCGCAGGAAGTACAGGTGCAGCAGGCGGCCCATCTTGTTGACCGCCACCTCCGGCGTGGCTTCCTTGCGCACGAAGTCGCGGAACTGCAGCGGCTCGGCGAAGTTGGCGTACACGTTGCGGCTGTTGACCAGCATGATGAACAGCTTGCGCACCATGCCCGCCTGCACGCTGTCGGCAAACAGCAGTTTCCACAGCGAGGTCTCCTGGCCCGGGTCACGCCCCCAGTAGACCGACACCGGCACCACCTGCGCATCGAACTGCGGATCGGCCGCCGCCGCCTCGATGACGCCGGACAGCTCGGTCTGGCGGATGCGGGTTTCCAGGAACGCGGGCAGGTACAGGGCCCCCGGACGGTCCGCGGTGGGAAAGCTCGAACCGGTTCGACTCGGCACCGGCAACCCCTGGTCGCGGCAGATGCGATCGAGCACGAACAGATCGCCCCAGGAGCGGGTCGGCAACAGGTAGACCACCGGGCGTTCCGGGTCCAGCGCGAGCTTCTCGCGCAGCGACTCCGGCATCACGCGATAGCGGATGGCCGCGTTGAGCGGCCGGAACAACCACCACGCGATCCAGTAGAAAGCGGCGTACAGCACGCTCATCTTGAAGAAATTCTCCCGGTGTATGCGCCTTGTGGAGAGCCGTCGACCCTGCGCTGCGGGAATCAGCCTGCGCCAGCGCGATCACGCGAATATCAGCCGGGCCGGAGTGGCGTCTGGAGCGCGAGTGTAAAAGAATTCAGGGCCCCGACTCCCGGCGCGCCCGATGCCTGAAACCCCTGCCGACCCGAGCCGCGTCCGCCGCTCGCGGGCGCGCGCACAGAAGATCGCCTGGCTGCTCGACGGCGCGCTGCGACTGCCCGGCACGAAGTTCCGCTTCGGCCTCGACTCGATCATCGGCCTGATCCCGGGTGTCGGCGATGTCATCGGCCTGCTGCTCGGCGCCACGCTGCTCTACGAGGCGGTGCGCGTCGGCGCGCCGCGCGCGCTGCTGGCGAAGATGGTCGGCAATGCGGCGACCGATGCGTTGGGCGGCCTGGTGCCGGGAATCGGCGATCTGTTCGACTTCGCGTTCCGCTCGAACCGGCGCAACGCGAACCTGCTGCTCGAGCACCTCGATCGCATCGAGGCGCAGCCCTCCAGCGCCGGCCGCAGCGGATCGCGGCTGCTCGCGATGCTGCTGATCAGCGTCTTCCTGCTCGCGGCCGTGGCGCTGCTCGCCTGGGTCTGGTCGCTGTGGCTGGGCCGCAGCAACGGGTAGCCGCAAGCCGCGCCGCGCGCGATTGACTGTGCTCGCGCATCCGGGGCATGGTCGGCACGCCGCGCATCCCCCCGTTTCCCTTCGATTCTCCTTCGATCGAGCACATGACCGAGCGCACCTGGGCAGGCCATCCGCGCGGACTCGCCACGCTCTTCTTCACCGAGATGTGGGAGCGCTTCTCCTACTACGGCATGCGCGCGATCCTGGTGCTGGCGATGGTCGCCGCAGTGGATGGATCGAATCCCGGGCTCGGCCTGTCGGTCGAGGCCGCGACGGCGGTCTACGGCCTGTACACCGCCTCGGTCTACCTGGCCTCGCTGCCCGGCGGCTGGATCGCGGACCGCCTGATCGGCCAGCGCAACGCGGTGTTCTGGGGTGGCGCGATCATCGCCAGCGGCCATTTCTGCATGGCGGTCAATACATCGGCGTCCTTCTACGTGGGCCTGATCCTGATCGCGCTCGGCACCGGCCTGCTCAAGCCCAATGTCAGCGCGATGGTCGGCGAGCTGTACGGTGCGGACGCCGATGCGCGCCGCGACGCCGGCTATTCGATCTTCTACATGGGCATCAACGTCGGCGCCTTCGTCGGCCAGATCATCTGCGGTTACCTGGGTGAGCGGGTCGGCTGGCATTGGGGTTTCGGTGCGGCTGGGGTGTTCATGGTGCTGGGCCTGGTCCAGTACAGGCTGTACGGCGCGCACCTCGGACAGATCGGCCTGCAGCCGGTCTCCACCGGCGATGCGGCACGCGACGCGCGCACCCGGCAGCGCGGCTGGCTGGTGATCGGCGTCTTCCTGGCCGGCCTGGCCGCCGTCACCACCGCCACCCTCGGCGGGGCGATGCAGATCAATGCGCTGCGGCTTGCGCAGGGCACCGGCCTGTTCATCGTCTGCGTCGCCATCGCCTATTTCGGCTACGTGATCTTCTTCGGCGGCCTGGATCGCGACGAGCAGAAGCGGGTGGCGGTGATCGCCATCTTCTTCGTCTCGGCCGCCATGTTCTGGAGCGGCTTCGAGCAGGCCGGATCGAGCTTCAACCTGTTCGCGCAGGACCACACCGATCGCCTGGTCTTCGGCTGGGAGGTGCCGGCGTCCTGGCTGCAGTCGATCAACCCGATGTTCATCATCCTGCTGGCGCCGTTCTTCGCCGCGCTGTGGGTCAACCTCGGGCGCCGCGGGCTGAATCCTTCCACGCCGCTCAAGTTCGCCATCGGCCTGCTGCAGATGGGCGTCGGCTTCCTGGTGCTCTATTTCGCCTCGCTGTTCGTGATGCAGGGCGAGAAGGTGGCGCCAACCTGGCTGATGCTCACGTACCTGTTCCACACCACCGGCGAGCTGTGCCTGTCGCCGGTGGGCCTGGCCGCGGTGAACCGCCTCTCACCCAAGCGCTACCAGGGCCAGATGTTCGGCACCTGGTTCACCGCCGCAGCGCTCGGACATCTGATCGCCGGCCTGCTGGCCGGGCACCTGGCGGATGATGCCAATGTCGGAGACATGCCGGATCGCTTCCTGTTCGTGTGCATGACCACGGCGGGCGCCGGTCTGATCCTTCTGATGCTGGTCAAGCCGATCAAGCGGTTGATGGGAGACAAGGTATGAATCTGCGCCGACTCGCGCTGCTGGCCCTGCCCTTGTTCGCCCTGTGCGCCTGCGGCGGCGCAAGGGAAGCGGGTGCTCCAGCCGGTGCCCCCGGAACGGCACCACCCACCGCGGCCGAGGCCGACGCCTTCGTCGCACAGGTCAACGAGTTCCGGTCGGCCAACGCGGCACGCCTCGGCGCGGCCTACTGGATCGCGCAGACCTACATCAGTGACGACGCGCAGCTGCTGGCGGCCAAGGCCACCGAGGAACAGCTCGCGTTCGAATCGGCCAAGGCGGAGGAGGCCAAGCGCTTCAACGAGGTGCAGGGCCTGTCACCGGCCACCGCGCGTGCGCTGACGCTGATCAAGCTCGGGCCCACCATGCCGGCGCCTTCCGACCCGGCCAAGCGCGAGGAACTGGCGCGGCTGGCGGCGAAGATGGACGCCAACTACGGGGCCGGGCAGTGGTGCCGGCCCAACGCCGACGGCCGCGAGGAGTGCCTCAAGCTGCAGGCGATCGAGAAGATCATCGACAACGTCTCCTTGAAGAACACGCCCGAGCAGATCGAGGCGGCCTGGAACGGCTGGCATCGCACCTCGCGCCCGATTCGCAAGGATTACCAGCGTTTCGCCGAGCTGATGAACGAGGGTGCGCGCGAACTCGGCTTCGCCGACGGCGGCGAACTCTGGCGCGGCGGATACGACATGAGCGCGGCCGCGTTCGAACAGGAAGTCGAGCGCCTGTGGGAGCAGGTGCGGCCGATGTACGACGAACTGCACTGCCTGGTGCGCGCGGAACTCAACCAGAAGTATGGCGACGCGGTGGTGCCCAAGGACGGCCTGATTCCGGCGCACCTGCTCGGCAACATGTGGGCACAGCAGTGGGGCAACCTCTATCCGCTGGTCGAGCCCTACCCGGGGCAGAACGACCTCGACGTCTCCAGCGCGCTGCGTGCGCAGCGCGATGCGGCCTATCGCACGCTGCTGGCCGACTTCAAGGGCAAGCCGACCGTGCTGGACCTGGCCGAACTCGAGCACCAGGCCGACGCCGCGCAGGCGGTGAAGATGGCGAAGACCGCCGAGGACTTCTACGTGTCCCTGGGCTTTCCCAAGCTGCCGGAATCGTTCTGGAGCAAGTCGCTGCTGGTGCAGCCGCGCGACCGCGACGTCGTCTGCCATGCCAGCGCCTGGGACATGGACATGAAGGGCGATGTGCGCATCAAGCAGTGCATCGAGCCCACCGAGGAACAGCT
>CAMLNE010000039.1 GCA_946481265.1 uncultured Panacagrimonas sp.
TTCGTACTGCAAATCCAACACCACCCCGTCGGCAACTGCTTCGTCGAATTTATAGGTATGAATAAAGGAGCCAAACACCTCAATACTGTTTTGTTTATCTTTTTTCAGTAAAGGCGTACCAGTAAAGCCTACAAATACCGCATCAGGCAAAATATCTTTCATCGCCGAGTGAAGTTTGCCGCTTTGGGTGCGATGGCATTCGTCCACGAACACGTGCAGGTCGCCCTTGGCGACGAAGCCCGGCGGCCGCTTCTTCAGCGACGCGATGAAGTCCTTCGTGCCGGCGGCGCCTGCCTCCTCGTCGCCCTCCTTGCCGCCGAACTTGTGCACCAGCGAGCACAGCAGCGAGTCTTCGCGCTTGTTGAGCCGGTCGATCAGCTCCGCACCGCTCTTCGTGCGCACGAGGCGCTCGTTCACACCCTTGAACACCGTCTCGATCTGCTGATCCAGCTCGGTGCGATCGGTGACGATCAGGACGCGGGCATCGGGTCGGTTCTCGCGGATCCACTTCGCCAGCCAGACCATGGTGAGTGACTTCCCGGACCCCTGGGTGTGCCAGAGGATCCCGCCCTCGCGACGGCGGATGAAATCCTGCGCAGCCTTCACGCCGAAGTACTGGTTCTGCCGGCACAGCTTCTTGGTTCCGGCATCGAACACGATGAAGTCGTGCACCAGCTCCAGGAAGCGCGACTTGGCGCACAGCTGCAGCAGGTGACGATCCAGCAGGTTGGGCTCGGCCGCGAACCCGCCGTCCGGCTCGACCCACTTCAGCCAGTACTTCTCCTTGGTGTCGATCGGCGCATAGCGCAGGCCTTCGGTGTCGTTGCCGGCCATCAGCCACTGCATCGTGGAGAAGAACGGCTCGATGAATTCCTTCTTCTGGTTGTCCAGGTTCTGGCGGATGCCCTCGGACACCGACACGATCGAGCGCTTGAGTTCCAGCACGCCCATGGCGATGCCGTTGACGTAGAGCACCACGTCCGGCCGCTTGGTGCTGGCCTTGGCGTCGGCGGCCTTGACCGTCACCTCCTCGGCGATGGCGAAGTGGTTGGCCAGCGGGTTCTTCCAGTCGATCAGCCAGACCGTCACGTCGTTCTGGCCCGCGCCCGGACTGACCTTCACCCCGTAGCGCAGCAGGCGATAGACGTCGGCGTTGCGGTCGTAGAGATGGCGGCTGGTGTCCGCGGCCACCTTCTCCAGCTCGAACAGCGCGCGCTTGATGAGCGAGGTGTCCACCGCGCGCCCGCTCAGCCAGGCGCGCAGCAGCTCCGGCTCGATGTTGCGATTGCCCTTGCCCTCGAACCCGGGACGGTCGGACCAGTCGCCGAGGTCGTCGTACCCGAGCCGGTCGCGGAATAGCGCGACGACCCGGGCCTGGGTCTTCTTCTCGACCTGGCCGACCGTGCTCACGCCGGTTTCCGCCCGCGGCCGGGGCAGCGGCTTTCCAAGCGGCACACGAACCGGCATAGTCCGCTCATCGAACTGGCATATAGTTCAGTCTCATCAACCAGATAAACCGGCCCCCGAACCGGCACATGCTGCCTGCCGCCCGCCTCTCGTTCTATCCCCTCGAAAGCCCTGCGATCCGGGAACGGGAAACCACGGTCGCGCGCCTGGGCGGGCAGCTGAGCGGGCGCCTGCCGGCGTCCACGCGCGCCGCGCTGGCGCAGTGCCTGGAGGGTATCAACAGTTACTACTCGAATCTCATCGAAGGGCAGGGCACCCGTCCCATCGAGGCCGAGCGGGCGCTCAAGCGCGGCCTCGCGGAGACCCGGAAGAAATCCCGCGCCGGCGATCTCGCGGTGCTGGCCGTCGCCCACATCCGGACCGAGCGCTGGATGCGCCAGTACCTGCGCGACCACGCGGCGGCCGACGTGGCCGGCGCGGAGTTCATCCGCGAGCTGCACCGCCAATTCGTTTCGCAGTTGCCGGAATCCATGCGCCGCGTCACCGGGCGCGACGGCGAAACGGCCGTGAACGTTCCCGGCGAGCTGCGCCAGCGTTTCGTGGACGTGGGCCGGCATGTTCCGCCCGCGCCCGAAGACGTCCCGGGCCTGCTGAGCGCGTTCGCCGAAGGCTGGAAAGCGCTGCCGAAAACACCGGCCCACATCCTGCTCGCGCACCATCGCTTCGCCTGGATTCATCCCTTCCTCGACGGCAACGGCCGCATCGCGCGCCTGCTCACCACCGCCATGCTCGCGCGGCAGGGCCTGGATGCGGACGGCCTGTGGTCGCTGTCGCGCGGCCTGGCCAAGCGCAAGGACCGCTACTACGAAGTGCTGGCGCAGGCCGACGCCGAACGCCAGGGCGACTACGACGGCCGTGGCCTGCTGTCGCAGAAAGCCGCGGTCAGCTTCGTCGACTTCATGCTCGACACCTGCGAGGACCAGATCCGCTTCATGACCGAGCGCCTGGCCATCGATCACATCAACGACCGCATGGCGCGCTTCTGCGCCGAACGGAAACTTGTCATGGGTCGCGACGAGCGCGCCGCGCCGCTGCTGATCGAGGCCCTCTTCATGGGTCGGCTGCAACGCGGTGCCGCCGGCCGGCTGCTGGGCCTGGGCGAGCGCGCCGCACGCAAGGTGGTGTCCGAATGCGTGGACGACGGCCTGCTCACCGCCACCAGCACGCGCGCGGACCTCACGCCGGTGTTCCCGGTGTATGCGGCCGCCTACCTGTTCCCGCACCTGTTCGAGATCGACGATCCGCAGGCGGCGATGCGGGAGACGCTGCTGCCGGCCTGATTCCAGCGCCGGTTACACCAACCGGATCCGACCCGTCAGCAGCTCCTGCATCATTCCCTGCTTGATCGCGCGGATCTTGTCGCGCCGGGCCTCGAGCGCGGCGAGTTCGGCGTCCATCTCGGAGAGGACGGTGGCGATGGCGGTTTGTTCTTCAACCGATGGGCAATGAAAAGAAAGCTTGAGTAAAGCCTTTTTCGACAAGTTGTATCGAATTGCACCTTGGGCCAAGGCTTTCAGCAACTCACGTCCTTGCCCGCTTCTGAAGAAATAGGCGAGATACAGGCCGTCCGCGGCAGCGCCATTCTTCAGTCGAAATCCGAAGCAAAAACTGTTGAGAAAAACATCCTGCACGTCTTCACGCAGAACCGCGCACATTCCGAGTTCGTCGGGCGTTTCCGATGATCCATTGAAGAAAAGATCCCCTTTCAAAGCTCGATTCTGCGATTCGCAATCGTGCACATCGACCTGTTCAAACGAGTTGCAGTCGATTACGACGTTGGTCATCACGTTCATGAACGTGATGTATCTGGCGGCGCCTTCACCGAAGTCGGCCTTTGACTTGCCGATCAGGCCGCCATATGTGGTGCCCAGATCACCCAACGTCTTGACTGCCCAGTCACCGCTGAATCCCGGCAGGCGGATCAGGCCGGTGAGGAGTTGCTGCATGGCGGCCTGTTTGAGGTCGCGCTTCTTGGCGATCAGCTTGTCCAGCGCGCCGATCAGGGCATCCACATCGCTCAGCATGGTCGCGATGGCCCGTTGTTCGGCAGTGGTCGGGGGCCACGCGACTTTTACGGCATGCAGAATCGACTGGGTAACAAGTGGCAGATCGTTCCGGTTCCTTACATTGTTGAGCCCTGCGGCTTTTAAAGCCATTCCGAAAAATGCCGCGTCGAATTCGCGATGGACGCGCCTTGGAAATAGTGCGTTGTCGGAAATCCACGCTGGGCCGTCGGTTAGATAAACCTCACCGCACTTTTGCCCCACACGCCCAATGACAACGGTGGGTTCTCGAACGAGGGGAGTTTTCGTATAGCCGGCGATCCCATTGCCGCCGAAAACGGGAACGCTATAGTCGGCCGAGCGGCGGTGTAACGCTGAGACGCTTATGCCCTTGCCGGAAGTAAAGCTGGCGATGCTGCCTACAGACTCCAGGCTCCAATCTTCTGGAATCGGGCCAATTTCTGATGGCTTGTCCCTAGGCATGAGCTTCATGCGAAGCCCATCTTCAACAGATGCTCTTCTACCCGCCCGGCGAGCCTCACCGAGTTGTCAGTGAGTCGCGGCAACGGTGTGCTGTACCGCTCCGCCAGCTCTCGTACACGCCCGGTCAGCGCCTGGCTCACCCGATCCAGCTCGCTCTGCACATCCGCCGAAATCTGCACCAACCACTTGTCATCCACCACCAGCGTCTTGATCTCGGCCTCGCTGAGCTTCTGGTACTTCGCCGTCACCTTCACATCCAGCGCCTTCTGCGCGTCCTTCACTTGCTTGCCGGCAGCGGCTTCGCGCTCCAGCAGGTCCAGCACCCGCTCCAGCAAGTTCCGCTCTTCGTCAGCGTCTTTCTCGTCCTTGATCGCCTTGAAACGGTCCCTGACACTCTTGGCGGTGAGCTTGTTCTTGTCGGTGCGGGCGTCGGCGAGCAGGCCGTCTTCGCCGCTGTGTTCCTCGTCCCGTTCTTCGAGCTGGCGGGCGAGGTCATCGGCATCCGCCTGCAGTTTTTCGACTGCGGCCTGCTCGGCCGCGAAGTAGCGCGCCACGACCAGGCTCGCCGGAATCAGATCCATGTTCGGCTTGCCGTCGTCGAGCACCGCCGTCCAGCCTTCGCTGGCGATCAGGTACACGTCGTCCTGCATGGCGTCCGTCCAGTAATCCATCAGGTGCTGGTACACGTCGTAGGCGTCCAGCAGCGGCGCGGCGCGAAAGGCGGCGAGCAGGTTCTCGGACAGCTCGTGGATCAGCGCCTTCGGGCGGTCGCCTCTTTGGATACCGGTGAGCCTGGCGTGATTGGCCTGGCGCCAGCCGGCGAACAGGGCGGTGATCCGCTCGTTGAACGCCGCGAAATCGGGGTGGCCGAAGATGGTGGTTTTCACCGCCGTGGCGGCGACGCGCGGGTAGCAGTAGTTGGGGCGGGCGATGTAGCCGGCTGACTGCTCCGCGACACCAGCTGCCCTCTCCCCCGGCCCCTCTCCCGCAAGCGGGAGAGGGGAGAAAAGCGCGGCGCGGAGGCCGGGCAGCACCTGCCAGTACGCGGCGAGCCCGTCCACGTCGCGCACCGGGATGCCGCCCTTGAGATGGCCCTCGATGTCCTGCAGGTCCTCGGGCTCGCTGCTGTCGATGTAGCGCGGCAGGTTGAGGTTGAAGCCGTTGGCCTCGATCTCGGCCAGCGGCACCAGGCGCGAGTAGCGCGGCAGTTCGACCTGTCGGTTGAAGATGTCCACGATCTTGTGGATGTCCTGGGCGCGCAGGCGGTTCTTGTTGCCGTCCTTGATGTAGCCGCGGCTGCCGTCGACCATGAACACGCCCTTGCGCGCGTTCGCGTGCTCCTTGTCCAGCACGACGATGCAGGCCGGGATGCCGGTGCCGTAGAACAGGTTGGCGGGCAGGCCGATGAGGCCCTTGATGAAACCCTGGCGCAGCAGGCGCGTGCGGATCTCGCCCTCCGCACCGCCGCGGAACAGCACGCCGTGCGGCAGGATCACCGCGCCTTTCCCGGTGCTCTTGAGGCTGGCCAGGATGTGCAGCAGGAAGGCGTAGTCGCCGTTCTTGGCCGGCGGCGTGCCGTACCCGAAACGGCCGTACGGATCGTTGGCGGCGTCCACGCCGCTGCTCCAGGCCTTGAACGAGAACGGCGGATTGGCGACGACGTAGTCGAAGGTCTTCAACGTGTTGCCCTGGCGGAAGTGCGGGTTGGCCAGGGTGTTGTCCTGCCAGATCTCGGCGGTCGGGCAGTCGTGCAGGACCATGTTCATGCGCGCCAGCGCGGCCGTGGCGTTGTCCATCTCCTGGCCGTAGAGCGCGAGGTCCAGGCCGGTGAGGCCCTGCGCCTCGTCGTGCACCTTGAGCAGCAGCGATCCCGAACCGCAGGTCGGGTCGTAGATGCTCGGGGTCTGGCGCTTAGACGCGCTGCCCAGGTCCAGCACCCTGGCCATCGTCCGCGAGACCTCGGCCGGCGTGTAGAACTGGCCCTTGCTCTTGCCGGACTCGGTGGCGAAGTGGCGCATCAGGTATTCGTAGGCGTCGCCGAGCAGGTCGTCGCCCTCGGCGCTGTTACGCCCGAAATCCAGGTCCTCGAAGATCGCAACCAGCTTGGTCAGACGATCGACCATCTCCTTGCCCTTGCCGAGCTTGTCCTCGTCGTTGAAGTCGGCGACGTTGATCGCGCCCTTGAGGCTCTCGTTGGCGTCCGCGAGGCGGCCGATGACCTTGTTGATGCGGTCGCCGATCTCCTTGTCGTTCTTGGCGGCGACCATGTCGGCGAAGCTGCCGCCCGCCGGCACCGTGAGCAGGTAGTCCTTGCGCGAAGCGGCCTTGTCGGAGATGTACTTCACGAACAGCAGGACCAGGACGTAGTCCTTGTACTGGCTGGCGTCCATGCCGCCGCGAAGCTCGTCGCAGCTTTTCCACAGCGAGCCGTACAGCCCGGATTTCTTGACCGCCACGCGTGGTTTCCCCTCTCTTTAGTGCAGCTTGCTCACTTGCCCGACTGGCAGCGGCCGGCACCCGGCCGCGTCCCCGGAACATCACCCACGATACGGTCGACTGCCTCACCCATGCCCTTGCCTTGCGGGCGCCCGGCGCCTGCCCGGCCTCTGCTGCCCGTTTTGGCGACTTGCCCGGAAGGGCAAGGCTCCAGGAAAGTCCTTCGGCCGAAAGCACGCGTTCTACCACCACCGCCCCCGGAAACGGTCGCTCAAGGATCTCGGTCGAGGCGATCCGGACCACCGATTTATGCCAGGCGCGTTCTACGCGACAATGCCGCGGTGAAGCACCAGGGTGCGTCGGCTTCAAACCACACCATCGATCGGGACCGCGGGTATCCGTGCGGATACCCTGCCGCCCCTGTCGGCTGACACCCCATACGAAACAGTAGGATACGCGCTGCATGATCCTGATGATCGACAACTACGACTCCTTCACCTACAACCTGGTCCAGTACCTGGGCGAGCTGGGTGCCGAGGTCGAGGTCCATCGCAACGACTGCATCAGCGTGGACGAGGCTGCCGCCCTGAAGCCCAGCCACATCATCCTGTCGCCAGGCCCCTGCACGCCCAACGAGGCGGGCATCTGCCTGGACCTGATCGAGCAGCTCAAGGGGCGCGTGCCCCTGCTCGGCGTCTGCCTCGGTCACCAGGCGATCGGCCAGGCCTTCGGCGGCGTGGTGGCGCGGGCCCGCACGGTGATGCACGGCAAGACCAGCCAGGTCCACCATCGCGGCCGCGGCGTGTTCAAGGACCTGCCCACGCCGTACACGGCCACCCGCTACCACTCGCTGATCGTGGAGCGCGCCGGGCTGCCGGAGGATTTCGAGATCACGGCCTGGACCGAGTGCGAGGACGGCGAGATGGACGAGATCATGGGCCTGCGCCATCGCGGGTATCCGATCGAGGGCGTGCAGTTCCATCCCGAATCGATCCTCACCGAGCACGGCCACCGGCTGCTGCGCAATTTCCTGGAGAGCGCATGAGCCCGGAAAACAGCGAGCGGCGCGCAGCGGCGTGCGGCGAGACAACAGGGCGCCGGAAGTCGGGCGGCAACAGGGAGAGGCAGCGGTGAGTGTTCAGAAAGCACTGAAGAAAGTGGTCGAGCGCGAGTCGTTGACGCGCGAGGAAATGATCGATGCGCCAGATCATGACCGGGGCGGCAACCGACGCGCAGATCGCCGGCTTTCTGGTGGCCCTGCGCATGAAGGGCGAATCGGTCGACGAACTGATTGGCGCGGTGGAAGTGATGCGCGAGCTGGTGACGCCGGTGCCGGTGCACGAGGACTTCCGCAAGCACCTGATCGACACCTGCGGCACCGGCGGCGACCGCTCCGGCCTGTTCAACGTCTCCACCGCGGCGGCCTTCGTGGTGGCGGGGGCCGGCGGACACGTGGCCAAGCACGGCAACCGCTCGGTGTCCGGTGTCTCCGGCAGTGCCGACGTGCTCGAGGCCGCCGGCGTGACGCTCGACCTGGCGCCGGAGGCCGCGGCGCGCTGCGTGCACCGCGTGGGCGTCGGCTTCATCTATGCACCCGCCTTCCACACGGCGATGAAGCACGCGATCGGCCCGCGCCGCGAGATGGGCGTGCGCACGATCTTCAACCTGCTCGGGCCGCTGACCAATCCGGCCGGCGCCCGCCGCCAGGTGATCGGCGTGTTCCATCGCGACTGGCTGCGCCCGGTGGCACAGGTGCTCAAGGAGCTCGGCAGCGAGCAGGTGATGGTGGTGCACAGCGAGGACGGGCTCGACGAGATCTCGATCGCGGCGCGCACGCACTTCGCCGAACTGCGCAACGGCCAGATCCGCCTCGGTTCGATGCTGCCCACGGCACTGGACGTGGAGATGGGCGACATCTCCACCCTGCGCGTCGATGGCGCGGTGCAGAGCCTGGCGCTGCTGCGCGCCGCGCTCCGCAACGAGGCCGGACCGGCGCGCGATATCGTGATCCTCAACGCGGGCGCCGCGCTGTACGTGGCGGGGCTGGCCGAGGACGTGCGCTCCGGCGTGAGGCTCGCGCGCGACACCATCGCCACCGGCAAGGCGGCTGCCAAGCTGGATGAACTGGTTGCGTTCTCGCGCAGCCTGGGAGGGGTCGCGGCATGAGCGATATTCTCGAACGCATCCTGGCGCGCAAGCGCGAGGAAATCGCCCTGCTGGGACGCAGGCACACGGCCGACGCACTGCGGCAGCGCGCCGCGCAGCAGAGCGCGCCGCGCGGCTTTGCCGCGGCCTTGCGTCGCACCGCGGCCAGTGGGCGGCCGGCGGTCATCGCGGAGGTCAAGCGCGCATCGCCGAGCAAGGGCCTGATCCGCACCGACTTCGATTCCGCCTGGACCGCCACGGAGTACGAGCGCGGCGGCGCCTCCTGCCTGTCGATCCTGACCGACGAGGACTTCTTCCAGGGCTCGGTCCAGGACTTCATCGCCGCGCGCAATGCCACGGCGCTGCCGGCGATCCGCAAGGACTTCATCATCGACGAGCTGCAGGTGCTCGAATCGCGCGCCATCGGCGCCGACTGCATCCTGCTGATCGCCGCGGCGCTGCCGGCGGCGCGCCTGGCCGCACTGCACCGCGTCGCGCGCGAGCTGGACATGGACGTGCTGCTCGAGGTCCATGACCGCGCCGACCTGAACAGCGTGCTGGGCGCCGGGCTCGGTGACGATCTGCTGATCGGCATCAACAACCGCAGCCTGCGCAGCTTCGAGACGCGGCTGGAAACCACCCTGGAACTGCTGCCCTGGCTGCCCGCCGGGCACGAGATCGTCACCGAGAGCGGCATCGCCTCGCCGGCCGATGTCGAACGCATGATGGTGGCGGGCGTGCGGCGCTTCCTGGTCGGTGAGTCACTGATGCGCCAGCCCAATCCCGGCGTGGCGCTCAAACGCCTGATCGGCGCCTGAGCGCCACCTCCGCTCAGGAATAGACGCGCCGGATCAGCTCGACCGGCGTGTGCGACTTCGCCGAGATCATCACCGAGTGCTGGTGCGGCAGGGCCTGCGCCTTGAATGCGCGCAAGCCGGCCTCGTCGAGCGGCGTGGTGTCCCAGTGGCACAGCGTGTGATCCAGGGGATCCGCGTAGTGGCCCGAGCGCTCGCCGAGCACCTGGGTGGCGAACATGCCATACAGCACGTACTCCGAGAAGGCGAGCTGCCGGGCCAGGCTCAGCTGCCATGCCCGGCCCCCACTGCGTGCCAGGTGCTGCAGCAGCGCCAGCGCGGTGTCGCGCCGCCAGCAGATCACGTTGCCGATGAAGTTGGTGTCGTACTGCGCCTCGACCGGCAGGCCGAGCAGGCGCGCGGCGGCCTGGTGCCAGCGGTCGTTGCCCTTGATCAGGCCGCGTTGGCCGGTCTGCACGAACAGCGGCACGCGCCCGTCGCGCTCGAACTCCGCGGGGTCGTACGGCGCCCAGAAGAACGTGTCCGAGTCGACGAAGAGCAGCACGTCCTCGTCGACCTGGCTGGCCATCGACAGCTTCACGATCTGCTGCAGGATCCAGTTGCGCACCGGCACCGAGCGCAGCGACATCCAGAACCGGCGCACCCCGGGCAGGCGGAAGATCCACCACGGCACGATCTGCTCGACGACGTGCAGCCGCGTGCGCGCGCCCAGCAGCGGCCGGAACAGCGCCACGTCGCGCCGGTCCACCACCAGGTGATGGGTCACGCCCGGCGCCACCCAGCGCTCCACGCTCTGGATCAGCATGCGGCAGCGCTCGAGATCGCCACGGAAGCTTGGGGTCAGCAGCGCGTAGGAATGTCGGGACACGGCGGTGGGTGCGGACGAGGGTGGATGGAGTTTGCCTGGCTGCTCTGTGCTACGCGGCGTCTTCGGCGCGGGAGCGGGCGCGATCCGCGCGCAGGCTCTGCAGCAGCAGCAGGATGACACCGCCCAGGCTGACGAGCTCGCCGACGATGGCGCCCATGACGGCGCCCGGCGCGCCGAAGCGGTCGATCAGGGGCCACATGCCGGACAGCGAGCACACCGCCGCCAGCGCGGTGATCCAGGCCATGGGACGGAAGCGTTCCAGCGCCAGCAGGCCGGCCTGGAAGACGTCGCGCGTCATGCTCAGCGTCATGTTGAGCGCCCACAGCAGCACCAGCAGCGCCAGGTCCGGCAAGGCCCGGCTCATCACCTGCAGGGCCACCCAGTCCTTGAAGACCCACAGTGCCAGCACGTACAGCACGTCCAGCACCAGCATGCCCAGCAGGAAGATCCAGAGCCGGCGCATCAGGCGCGGCAGTCCGTCGGCGTGCAGCCAGGCCGCGGCCTTGGGCACCAGCAGGGCGCCCACGCCGACCGCCAGCAGGATCATCGGCATCAGCATCAGGCGCACGGCGTTGACGTTGCCGACCGCCGCCAGGTCCAGGCGCGAGGCCAGCATGAAGTTGTAGGACTGGCTGTAGACCCAGTAGATGACCGCTGCGCTCGCGGCCCATTTCCCGAGGGGCCGGATCTCCGCCCACACCGGCGCCGCCGGTGCCTGCGGCCACTGCGTTGCGGCGGCGAGCGCACGCCGCCCGGCGAAGGCGCCGAACGCGGCGGCGAAGCCCAGGCCAAGCACCGCGAAGATCCCCGCGGCGGGACTCCACACGGCGGCGGCCGCCGCCAGCGGCACCAGGAACAGCACGTAGAACAGATCGATGCGCAGCACCGATCCGGGGCGCGAATAGATCATCAGCACCGCGCGCACGTACTCGCGCCTGAGCATCATCCAGCCCGCCACCACCGTCGCCGCCATGATCAGGGTGGTGTGCAGCCCCCACATGCCGAGCGCATGGCCGGCGAGCAGCAGTGGCATGCAGCCGAAAACCACCAGGCGCAGGAAGCGCCGCTGGCTGCCGTCGAGCGCCCCGACCATCTCGCGCCGGCGCGTCTCGGACTTCTTCGGCGCCAGCACCGCCAGCGGGCCGGTCATCCAGGCGCCCTGCGCCGCGAAGAGCAGCTGGATCGTGGAGAAGGCCAGCACGTAGTACCCGTACTGTTCTTCCGGCGAATAGCGGATCAGCAGCAGGCCCACCGCGAAGTTGGCGGCCGACAAGACCGCCTGGTCGATCACCGCGCTGCTGAACAGGCGCAGCAGCGGACTGCCGGCGAGGCGGCGGATCACGTGCCGGTTCCCGTGGCGGGCGGCACGCGCCGGGGCAGGCCATCGACCCTCATCGGTCCGGCGGCCGATCGTCCGGGGCGGCCTCGCGGTCGGTCCGCACCCAGGACGCTGCATCCGTGCGCGCACGCAGCTTGAGCGACAGTTTCCACAGCACGTACACCGGCGCCGCGGCGAGCGCGGCGGCGGCGCGCCAGCCCAGGCCGCTGAGCACGGCGCCGCGCACGACGTGCAGCACCAGGATCGAGGCCGGGACCCAGGCCGCGCCCGCCAGCAGCGGATGCACCCGGCCCATGCCACCGAGCACGGCGCCCGCCACCGCCAGCAGCAGCGAGGCGACGGCGATCACGCCGAGCGGCGGGATCAGCAGGTCCAGCGCCAGGTCGAACAGCAGCAGGCTGCGCCGGCGCACGGCCTCGACCAGCAAGGGCAGGCCGTGGATCCGCGCCATGCGCGCGCGACCGCCCTCCCAGCGCCGCCGCTGCGAGCGCGCCGCGCGCGCGGACGACACCATCTCGCCGCGCACCTCGGCCTCGTCGACGTACTCGACGCGGATGCCGGCACGGCCCAGCTGGATCCCGTACTCGAGATCCTCGACGATCGAGAAGGCGCGATGCGGCACGCGGCGCAGCGTGTCGACGGTGAAGCACATGCCGTTGCCGCGCAGTCCGCAGGACAGGCCGAGCGCCTCGCGGCCGCGGCCGCGCAGGCGGTGGAAGATCGCCAGTGCGATGGTGGCCAGGCGCGTGCGCCAGCTGGCGTCGGGATTCAGCACGCCGTAGAAGGCCTGCATCGCCCGCGCGCCGGGCGCGATGTGCGCGGCGAAGTCGGCGAGCAGGCCGGGCGCCACCGCGGTATCGGCATCCACCACCACCACCGCATCGCTCCAGCCCTCGGCGAGCAGGTGCTCGAACGCGAATGTCAGCGCATGGCCCTTGCCCTGCCGCGTCACGTCGATGCGCTCGATGACCTGCGCGCCGGCTTCCATCGCGCAGGCCGCGGTCCGGTCGCTGCAGTTGTCGGCCACCACCAGCACGCGCCGCTGCGCCTCGGGCCAGCGCAGGGCCAGCAGGCTGCGGATGGTGCGGGCGATGCCCGCGGCCTCGTCGTGGGCCGGTACCACCACCGTGAAGCGCAGCCCGGATCCGCCCGCCGCGGGCGGTCGACGCCGTGCACTGAGCAGGGTCAGCAGCAGCAGGTAGCCGGTGGCCAGGCACAGCGGCACCAGCAGCAGGGTCAGCAGCAGCGGGGCGAGCATGCGGTTCTCACTCCTTCCAGTACTGCAGCAGGTCGTGCTGCGCGCTGAAGTCGCGCAGCCGCTGGTGTACCGCGGCGCGATAGCTCGTCCGGTCCAGCGCCTTGACGTCGAGCGCGATGTCCGGCGCCGGCCCCTGCAGGCGTGCGGCGACGGCGTCGTTGGCGTCCGGCGAGAAGTGCGTGCCGTCGGTGGTGTTCGCGTTGTCCAGCGTGATCGCGCTGGGAATCCCGAAGTCCAGGAAGCCGTCGTAGCTGGCGGCGACCTCGTCGAAGGCATCGAGCGTGCAATCGAGCAGGCCGCGCAGGTAGACGTCGCTGAGTTGGTACCAGGGCGACATCAGCGGCGCGAAGGCGATCGCGCGGGCTTCGGGAAACTGCCGGCGGATCTCGCGGAAGGTCTCGATCCGGTGCGACGAGCAGGCCAGGTCGGGCTTGTTCTCCACCACCGGCTGCCAGGCGGGCGGGGTCTTGAGCCGCTGCTGGTCGAAGTTGCGGTCGTAGTAGTTGACCTCGGGGGAGACGCCGGCCAGCGTCATCAGCGAGAAGGTGAGCACGTCGCTGGAGAAGAACGCGTGCCAGGCGTCGGGCGTGCCCTCGACGTGGACATTGGTGCGCCGCGCGGTTTCCTTCTTGTCGACGAAGTTGAAATCGTCCACGCCCACGAACAGGTGCTTCGGGCGCAGGCCCTGTTCGCGCGCGTAGCGCGCGTAGGCCAGCTGCTCCGGCGCCTCCGCACCCTTGAGCGCGAAGTTGAAGCAGCGCATGCCCGTGAAGCGCGAGGCGCGCAGCATGGTCACGCGCGAGGAGCCCAGGATCAGGCAGTCGTAGCCCTGGTCCGCCGTGCGGTCCAGCAGGTTGACCTTCGAGATGCGCTCGTTGAACGCGAAATTGCGCCCGGTGATGCGGTTGCCCTGCGCATACCAGAGCGGGTCGATCAGGTAGTTCAGCAGCCCGACCGCGCCGACCACCGCCAGCAGCGCGAGCGCGAAAGCCGCAAAGCAGAAACCGCGCATGGCCATGGATCAGAACTGGAAGTAGATGAACTGGCTGACCCGCGTCAGCGACAGCACGCAGGCGGCGGCGAGCACGCCCGCACCCAGGCTCCAGGCCAGGTTCGGCCGCCAGCCCAGGCGCTCGATCAGGCCGGCCAGCAGCGCGCTCCGGGCGGGACGCGGCGTTTCCAGCGCGGGGCTGAAGCGTCGCAACCACTGCTGCGTGTTCGGCGTGAACACCAGGATGGCCAGCAGGATCGCGATGCCGATCACCGAGTAGCGCCGCGGGATGCCGACATTGGCGGTGAACTCCCACTCCCAGCCGTTGAGACCGATCATCGAGGCGAGGATGGATCCGGCCGAGGTGAGGTCGTGCGCACGGAACAGGACCCAGGCCACCACCACCGCCAGGAAGGTGATCAGCCAGGCCAGCGGGCGCGGCAGCAGCGGCCGCGCGTCGCTGTAGCCCAGGCGCGTCGCCAGTGCGCGCCAGGCGTGGTTGATCACCAGGTAGCCGCCGTGCAGTCCGCCCCAGATCACGAAGGTCCAGCCGGCACCGTGCCAGAGACCACCCAGCAGCATGGTCAGGGCGAGGTTGACGTAGCGGCGGACCTTGCCGTGGCGGCTGCCACCCAGCGCGATGTAGAGATAGTCGCGCAGGAAGCTGGACAGCGTCATGTGCCAGCGCCGCCAGAAGTCGACGATCGACAGCGCCTTGTACGGCGAGTCGAAGTTCAACGCGAAGCGCACCCCGAACATCCAGGCGATGCCGATCGCCATGTCCGAATAGCCCGAGAAGTCGAAGTAGAGCTGGCAGGTGTAGGCCAGGGCGCCGACCCAGGCCTCGCTGAAGGTCAGCGTGATGCCCTGCGCCGCGGCGTCGAATGCCGAATTGGCATAGGGCGCGATGCTGTCGGCGAACACCATCTTCTTGAACAGCCCCATGATGAACAGGGTCAGTCCGCAGCCGACCCGGTTGGCGTCGAACGCGAACACGCCGGGCTGCCTGAACTGCGGCAGCACCTGCTGGTAGCGCACGATCGGGCCGGCGATCAGGTGCGGGAAGAAGGTCACCACCATGGCGTAGTCGAGCATCGAGCAGCGTTCGACCTCGCCGCGATAGCCGTCGACGAGGTAGCTGATCTGCTGGAAGGTGAAGAACGAGATCGCCAGCGGCAGCACGATGTGGCCGAGTGTCCAGTCCGTGCCCAGCAGCGCGCCCAGGTTGTGCGCGAAGAAATTGGCGTACTTGAACCAGCCGAGCAGTCCGAGGTTGACCGCGATGCCGAGCACCAGGGCCGGCCTGCTGGGCGTGCCCGCCTCGGTGCGACGGATCAGCCACTGCGAGAGCGTGTAGTTGAACGCCAGCGAGAACAGCAGCAGGAGCAGGTTCCGGGGCTCCCACCAGCTGTAGAAGAACAGCGAGGCGGCGACCAGCCAGGCCATCGCGGCGCGTGGCCCCAGGCTGCGGCCGAACACGAAGAACAGGGCCAGGCTCAGCGGCAGGAAGACGAACAGGAATTCGGGCGAGTTGAAGAGCACCGCCGGGTTTCAGCCGGGGTCCTGCGTGGACCGCGCGCTGCGCAGGCGCGCCAGCAGGATCAGCCACAGGAAGGGCATGTCCTCGACCAGGTAGCGTCGCCACAGGCGTCGCGGCTCGCGCAGCAGGCGGTAGGCCCACTCCAGTCCGGCACCCTGCATCCAGCGCGGCGCGCGCGGGATGTTGCCGGCCTCGAAGTCGATGGTGGCGCCGATGCCCATGAAGACGCGCACGCCCGGCATGCGGTGGCGGTGGCGCATGATCCATTTCTCCTGCCGCGGCGCACCCACGCCGACCGCCAGGGTGGTGGCGCCCGAGCGGTTCACCTGCTCGACGATGGCCGCGCATTGCGCCTCGTCGTCATCGAAGCCCAGTGGCGGCGAGCAGGTGTCCACCACGATGCGGCGCCCGAGGCGCGCGTTGATGCGGCGCGCGGCCTCCTCGGCCACCCCGGGCATCGCGCCGAGCAGGAAGACCCGGACCTGCGGGTTGTCGCGATGATGCGCGCAGTACTCGCCGAAGAAATCCGAGCCGGAGATCTTTTCCCGGATCGGGGTGCCGAGGAAGCGTGCGGCCAGCTGCACGATGCGGCTGTCGCAGATGCGGAAATCGGCCTGGTGGAAGATGCGGTGGAACTCGCGGTCGGCCCGCATGCGCATGATGAAGTCGACGTTGGGCGTGAAGCACACGCCCTGGTCGAGACGGGCCAGCAGCTCGTCGCGGCTGAGGTTGTGGATGTGAACGCCGAGCACTTCGACGCTCTCCGGCTGACTCCCGCCGGATGGTGGACTCACGCGGATCCGGCCTTGGGCTTGTAGTCGGCGGCCCAGATCGCCTCCTCCACCAGCGCGCAGATCGCGTGTCCGATCAGGCTGTGGTTCTCCTGGATGCGCGGCGTGTGGGTCGAGGGCACCGCGATCGCGAAGTCGCACATGTCCTTGAGCCGGCCACCGGCGCCGCACAGCGCCACCGTGGCGATGCCCATCGACCGGCAGGCCTCGGCGGCGAGCAGCACGTTCTTCGAGTTGCCCGAGGTCGAGATGCCGATGAAGACATCCCCGGCACGGCCGTTGGCCTGCACCTGGCGCGAGAACACCTGCTCGTACCCGTAGTCGTTGCCGATGGCCGTGAGCATCGAGGTATCGGTGGTCAGCGCGATCGAGGGCAGGCCCGGCCGGTCGAATTCGAACCGGCTCACGAACTCCGCCGCAATGTGCTGCGAATCGGCCGCCGAGCCGCCGTTGCCGGCGAGCATGACCTTGTTGCCGGCACGCAGCGCCTGCTCGATGCGCTCCGCGACGCGCACGATCGAGGCCAGCAGCGCCTCGTCCTCCAGCAGCTGCCGCGTGGCCGCCAGCGAATCGGAAATCATCGCCTTGACGCTGGCGACATTCATCGTGCCCATGTACATGCTCCTGATGGCCGCAGCCGGTAATCGGTCGATCTCACCTCGGCACCCTCGCCGGCCAGCCCCGTGCGGTCGCCGGCGGCACGGTGGTCGCGGCGCGGCGCCTGATCAGGGTTCGCTCGAACAACAGGCGCGAGACCTCGACCGAAGCGTACACGCCGACCACGTGCAGCAGGGTGATGGGGCGAAACCAGCCGCTCTCCGAAAAATTGGCGAGCACCAGGTACATGAACAGCGCCAGGTGCAGGGCAAAGCGTGGCCGGCTGAGTCGTGCAAGCTGCGTCAGCGCCGCGACATGCAGGGCCAGGAACACGCAGAGCAGGGCCAGCCCGATGATGCCCAGATCGTTGGTGACGTCGATGTAGCCGTTGTGCCCGGTCGAGACATCCCAACCCACCGAGCGGATCAGCGGGCCGGCCAGCGAGTCGGGGCCGCGCCAGAAGCTGCCGAAGCCGAGCCCGTGCAGCGGATGGCGCGAGATCTCGGCAAACAAGCCGTGCCAGATCTGCGTGCGGCCGGAAAACGACCCGTCCTTGCCGAAGAACGCGCCGATCTGCTCGAACGCGGTGGTGGCCACGGTGAGGTAGGCGGCAATCGGGATCAGCACCAGCATCACGCCGTAGGCCAGGCGGCGGAACGGCGTGGTGACGGCGAGTACCGGCCGGAGGATCACCGCCATCAGCAGGCAGCTGAGCAGCGCCAGCATCAGCGAGGTGTTGCTGCGCGACTGGACGATCAGCAGCACTGACAGGCCCATGCCCGCCAGGTTGAGCAGCCCGCGGCCTCTTCGGGTCAGCAGGCGGTAGGTCCAGGCGATCAGCCCGATGGTGGCCAGCTGGCCGAGCGCGTTCTTCTGGTAGGTGATGCCGCGCCAGGCGTTCTCCAGCGAGATGCCGGATTCGGAATGCACCCCCAGCCCGGGCGCCAGCACGCTGATCAGCACCGACAGCACCATCAGCAGGGTGGTGATCGCGACCAGGCCGTTCTCGAAGCGGTCCGGCGTCCAGGCCGTGAGCGCGAAGGCCAGCGCGATCAGCGACACGCCGAAGATCGCGATCGACTGGGTCAGCGTGAACATGGGATCGGGCGACCACAGGGCCGAGCACATGGCCCAGGCCAGCACCAGGATCATGCCGATGTTGAGCTGCGGCAGCAGCGCCGATCCCAGCCGGAAGCGCCGCAGCACCAGGAAGCCGGCGACGACCAGCACCGGCAGCCATTTCGCCTTGAAGCTGGGATCGAAGGTGCGCAGCGTCAGATAGCGGGCGTCGATGCAGGCGAGCGCGAAGGCCAGCATCCAGACCGCGCTCACCAGCGCGTAATGGCGGTGGTCCGCCACCCAGTTCTGGCGCGCGGGTGCCGCGGGTGGCATGGCGTGGGAGTCAACCGTCATGATCGGCATGGTAATCGGCCAATCGCGGCCCGGCGAAACCCCTGGCCGCCGGACCTTGATCCCATCACGCGGGCACGTT
>CAMLNE010000040.1 GCA_946481265.1 uncultured Panacagrimonas sp.
GCAAACCTCGTCGGTCGCGCCTTGCCTGGCCGGATTTGTGGGGGCAACGCAGCGACCGAAATAGCGTTAACAGGCCCTAGTGCAGCTGGATCACCTGACCGGCATCCACGCTCAGCACCGCGCCATTGATGAAGGAAGAGGCGTCGCTGGCAAGCAGAAGCAGCGCTCCGTCGAGTTCATCGACCCGTCCCAGTCGTTTCATCGGATGGCGCTCGATGTCGGCCTTGCCGGCGTCCGTCTCGAAATAGGCGGCCACCATGTCGGTCAGAAAATACCCGGGGGCGATCGCATTGCAGCGGATGCCCTTGTCGAACATGTCGCGCGCCATCGAACGGGTGAAGTGGTTTGCGGCGGCCTTGAGGCTGCCGTAGACCGGCACGCCGAGCATCACCTGCTCGGCGATGATCGAGGTGATGTTGACGATCGTCCCCGGCTTGCCGGCCGCGATCAGGCGGCGCGAGAAGCTGCGGGACGTGCGCATGATCCCCGAGAAGTTGACGTTGATCAGGTTCTGCCAACGCTCATCCTCAACGTCCGGAAACAGCCCAAAGTCCACCTGGGCCGCGGCATTGACCAGGACGTTGATCGGACCCACGGCTTTCTGGGCTTCGTCGAAGAGGTGCTCGACGCTCTCCGAGCTGCCGACGTCGACACCCAGCGCAATTGCCTTGCCGCCCGCCGCCTTGATCTTGCCGACGGTCTCTTCGAGCTTCTCCACACGGCGCGCCGCGCAGACGACCGTGGCACCGGCGTCCGCGAGCACCTGGGCGAAGCGCGCGCCCATGCCGCTGCCTGCGCCGGTCACCAGCACCGTCTTTCCCTGCATGGAAAACAGCTTCTCGATATTGGACATGGGGTCTCCTCCTGTTGGTGTTGTTTATTCGCGTCCCAGCCGTGCAGTGGACCAGGCGCGATCGCGCAGGCTCTTCTGACGTTCTTCCGCACTCACCGTTGCCGTCGAGGCGGGCAGCGAGGATTTCAGTTCGCTCAGCTTCACGCGCCGGATGGTGGGCACCTGGACCGAGTCCGGCTCGTAGTAGCGCATCGAGATCAGCCCCTTCTCATGACCGCCCGGATCCAGCCAGTTGGCAACACGAGGGTCCTCGTGCGCGATCACCGCCCGGAAGATGCCGTCCTCGTCGATGCGGGCCTGAAAGCCGTTGAGCGAAGTCTGCCGCAGATGGTAGTCGCGGGCCTCCCAGAAATGGCTGCACAGCTGGAGGCTCCAGTAGTACGACTTCGGCAGCTTCACTTCGAGGATCAGCGCTTCGTCCTTGGCGCACTGGTAGACGCCCTTGCCGTAGCGGATCGATTTCCATCCGAAGTCGATCGCCTCGAAATCCATCGAGTTCGGCGGCGCCGCGTAATAGGTGTTGACGACCTGCTGGAAGCGCGCCGGTGCTTGGCGCAGCCAGTCGCAGAGCAACTCCAGCTGATGCGCGACCGCGTCCTGCGTCAGCGCCGGCGGCGGATATGTCGCGTTCTGATTGACGATGCTCAGGCGGGCGGGCTGCTCGGTGTTCCAGTCGTAGTAGTACTGCCGAAAGATGATGTTGCCGTAGCCCTCGGCAAGCTGAACCCAGTTCTTCGCGCCAGCCAGCCGCTCGCGAGACAAACAGATATCCACATGGTTGCCGGCGTCGACCTGCACCTCGGTCAGACGATCGTGCAGCTTCCAGCGATTGACGTGCGCGAAGTGGTCTTCGCGGGTCTCGATGTCGAATATCCGCGCCGTTCCCCGATCGCCGCTGATCCGGTAGACGTTGTCGCTGTGCACCGCCGCCCACTGGTAGTGACAGTCGGTCGCGGGCAAGCCCCATTGAATGCGGGTGGAGAGCAGGTGGAAGAACTGCGGATAGTGCGGATCCGCCAGCTCCATCGACATCGGGATCGCACCTGCAATCAGGTGCGTCAGGTACCGGGCACCTTCGGCGCGCGTCAGGTCGTCCGTGACCAGCGGGTCGTTCCAGACGAACTGCTCCAGTTCCTGCATCGCCTTGGTCACTTCCCGCCAGATGGCGGAGCCGGCGAAGCCGAGGTGGGCGAGCTTGGTGTCGTTAGCCATGGGCGGCCTCCTGTTTAGATCTGTCGGTGGGGGTGATGAAGCGCTCGCGATACGCGGCAAAGCGCTCGTCGATGCGCTCGGGGGTGTAGTCGTAGTCCGTCGCCGAGTAGGTGTAGCTGCCGAAGTGATGGTCCGGCCGGCGTGCCTCGTACTCGCGGAACGCGGCCACGGCCTCGGGGGTCAGGCGGCGGCCGGCCTTTGCATAGATGCGCTCGATGGAGCCGATCACGTCGTCGACCACCTCCTCGAACTGCAGATCGAGAATGCGGTCGGCCGGCAGCGCATCGCGGAACTGCATGTAGCGATCCACGGATCGGCCCCAGTAGTCGAGCATTTCGGTGCCCAGCAACTTGCGATCGCAATGGTCGCTGTGGATCAGCCTTGCTTCCTGGATCAGGGCCGCGATGGAAGGCAGGATTTTGTGGATGTCGCGGTGGCAGTGCACCAGCACGGCGTCCGGAAAGATCTCCAGCAGGGTGTCCACCGAGCCGGTGTGACAGGGCGACTTCATGATCCAGGGGCGATCGCGACCGCCACCGTCCTGCCACTGCAGGTACTGCATCTGCGCATGCAGGTGCCGGTACATCGGCCGCTGGTCGCACTCCATGACGTAGCGGTAGTAATTGGGACAGCGCGCGAACAGCCAGGAGATGATGCACTCGAAGGATCCCTGCATCAGGTGCAGCTCTTCGTCCGGCTCCAGCGCCTCGGTCGGATGCCGGGCCATCCAGCCGGGAAACTGGGTGGTGAGCAGCTGCTCGACCGCCAGCGCCGCATCGATGCGACCCTTGGGATTGCCCGGCTCCTCGCCCGGGAA
Organism: uncultured Panacagrimonas sp.; assembly: GCA_946481265.1. The sequence goes on from CAMLNE010000040.1 coordinate 2,883, forward strand.
CGGGGCCGGGTTGATCTGGCGCCAGTAGTCCAGGCGCTGCACCTGCGGATCGGCGGACATCACGCGCTGCAGCTTGGTGGTTCCGGTACGGGGCAGTCCCAGGATCACGATCGGCTTGACGATCTTCTCCTGGAGAATCTCCGGATGCTGCCGGACGTCCCGCACGTAGCGCAGCCGGTTCACCAGCAGGTTGATGATCCCGCCGTAGACCATCTGCGCGCCGATCGCACTGAGTTGCGCGGCCGGAAGGTCCTCGACCAGCTTGGTCAGGCCGGTCAGAAAATGCCGGTCGCCGAAGTCATCGAGGCCGGTCGCCGCGCTTGCGGCCGCGAGCAATCCGGGTACGGTCGTCGGGAGCGTCCCGGCCGCCATCGTCTCTGTCATGGTTCCTCCTGCGGGCTGGCCGATCCTGATGAGCGGCACAGCAGGAGTCTCCATGGGTGGTATGGTTGCCTACTATCATTTCCGTTCGGTCCGGTGCCGTTCAGAATCGTTCAGCGCGCAGCGTCACCGGGCGGTCGAGGCGGTATCACGGAGCAAAGACTCCGTCCGCGCTGGAGGAGCACAGCAATGGCAAACGAATTGGCGCTCAGCGGCGTCACGGCATACGCAATCGCCTGTCATACGACCCCGAAGCTGGAGCGCCGAGGCCGGTCCCGCGACGGCGTGGGCCTGTACGGCTGGCAGATGCCCTCCACCCGGGAAGTCCACATCGCGCAAACACAGGAACTGACGCTGTCGGTGCATCTCGGCGGCGCCCGACGGGTGCGCGTGTACACGGAGTCGGGTCTGAGCCAGACGTTTTCGCGCCCCGGCGACATCACGCTGATTCCGCGCGGACAATCGATCCATTACCGCACCGACGGCCGGGTCGATTTCGCCACGGTGCATTTTCCGGCGCAGTCCGCGTGCGTGGCCCGCGACCGCTTCGGTGCCGGACTGCTGAACCTGCCGCATTGCGTGTTTGCCGTGCGCGACGAGTACGTCGTGGCCACGGTGCAGACCCTGATGCGCGCAAATAGCACCTCATCGGCGGATGACCAGCGCTACTTCGCCAAGCTTCTCGATTCCCTGACCTGGCACCTCGCGCGCGTTGTGGAAGACGGCAACGCCGAAACGGTACGTCTGCCGGCTTCGATCGCAGCGCCTTCGGCGGTGACCACAGGTGCCAACTTCGACGCCGTGATCGCGTGGATCGACGCGAACCTCGCGGAGAAACTCAGCCTCGACGATCTGGCCGACCATGCCGGCATCGGGCGCACCACCTTCGCGCAGCAATTCGTCCGCCGATTCGGCTGCTCGCCGCATCGCTACATCATGGTCCGTCGCATGGAGAAGGCGCACGCCCTTCTTGTTGAAGGTCGGCTGCGCGTGACGGAGATCGCCTACGAACTGGGCTTCAGCAGCCAGTCGCATTTCTCCACCGCCTACAAGGCGGTGAACGGCGAATCGCCGCGCGACGTCATCGCGCGAACCGGCGGTTAGCCTGCAAGCGGGTTCCAGGCCCCGGCCGCGATGAAGCCGGGGTTCGCAAAGTCAGTGTCTTGCGGCTGCCCGCGCTTGCCGTATTCGAGCGGCTGCCCGTCCAGGGTGATGACGCGTCCACCGGCCGCGCGCAGCACGGCATCGGCCGCGGCCGTGTCCCATTCCATGGTGCGCGCAAGCCGCGGATAGAGATCCGCTTGGCCGCTGGCGACGCGACAGAACTTCAGCGATGAGCCGGCCGACACAAACTCCTTGCATTGAAAACGGGCGATGAAGGCGCTGGTTTCCGGCGTCAGATGCGAGCGGCTGGCGATGACGCTCACCGCGGACCGATCCGCCGCGCGAGCCTGGATCGGCTGCCAGGCGCTAACGACGCCAGCCTCAACGCTCGCTCTGCGCGCGCCGTGGCCCACGATCCCGACATACAACTCGCCGATGGCCGGAGCGTAGACGACGCCAAGGACGGGCTGACCCTGCTCGATCAATCCGATGTTGACGGTGAAGTCGCCGTTGCGGCTGAGGAATTCCTTGGTGCCGTCGAGTGGGTCCACCAGGTAAAAGGGCTGGCCCCGTGTTTCGGGTACGCGCCCGGCGGCGACGGCTTCTTCCGCGACAACGGGAATGCCCGGCGAGACCTTGGTGAGCCCGGCCAGGATGATTTCCTCCGCGCGCGCATCGGCGTCCGTGACGGGAGAGCCGTCGCCCTTGATCCTGGCGCTGTGCTCATCGACGCGGGCGTACACCTCGAGAATCGCCCGGCCGGCGGCCAGGGCGATCTCGACCAGGGGGTCAATCAATTCGCTGCGCGCAGCAGCGGAACTCATGCCTTGGTGACGCGCGGCGTGATCGGCACGCACAGGCTTCCAGTAACACCCTTGAAATCGAGCGTCGGGCTGATGTCCACCGCACCCGAGCCGATGCCGTCACGCAGCGCGGCCGCGAATTTCTCGAGTTCCTCGGTCGTCTTGGCCTCGATCTCGTAGATGGCCACGTAGGCGTGGGAATCCGCGTTGACGCCGGGCAGAACCGTCACGCCCTTCTCGATGCGGTAGCGCGTTGCCGAAATCACGCCGGGCACCTTGGAGACGTCCTGGATGTGCTGCTCGGAGTACCAGCGGTTGAACTCCTTGTCGGTCTCGGGCGAGGTGGAATCGGACAGCACCAGAAAGAGGGATCGGACCACGGGATTTCCCCTGTTGCATGGGCGCTGAGGGCCAGCGCCGCTGATTGTCGACATGGCGGCAACGGGCACGGCGTATCGAATCCATGCGCCAGCCATTGACCACCATCTGGAAGTGTCATGCGGCCCCGGACGGCGGCCTATCAGTTTCGTCCGCCCTGCCGCGTTCCAAATCGTTCAAGTGGCAGGGGCCGGTGCGCACGGGGACAATCCGTCGATGTCCGCCCTCAATGCACTGCTTCCCCCGGCCCTGGCCATCATCATGCTCGGGCTTGGTCTGTCGCTCACCGTCGCCGATTTCCGTCGCGTGCTCGAACAGCCACGCAGCGTGCTGGTGGCCCTGGTCTGCCAGATCTTGCTGCTGCCCGCGGCCTGCTTCGGTCTGGCCATCGGCTTCGGATTGATCCCCCAACTTGCGGTCGGCCTGATGCTGCTCGCGGCTTCACCCGGCGGGTCCATCGCCAACATCTTTTCCCATCTGTCCAACGGCGATGTCGCGCTGAACATCACGCTGACCGCCGTGAACTCCCTGCTGTCTTTGCTCACCCTGCCGATCGTGGTGAATCTCTCGCTGGCGTATTTCATGGGCGAGGGCCGCGATGTGCCGCTGCAACCGGCCAAGATCCTGCAGGTCTTCGCGTTCGTTCTGATCCCGGTGATCGTCGGGATGATGGTTCGCCGACGCTGGCCGCTGATCGCGGCACGCATGGATCGACCGGTGCGCCAGGTTTCGATGGTGGTGCTGGCGTTGATGTTCGCGCTGGTGTTCGTGTCTGCGCGCGAGGCCTTGGCGGCTCACCTCATGACCGTCGGGGTGGTGGTCCTGATCTTCAACGTCCTGAGTCTGGCAGTCGGGTACACCGTCTCGCGGGCAGCGAAACTGGGGCGGCCCCAGGCCATCGCGATCGCGCTGGAAGTGGGCATCCACAACGCCGCCCTGGCGATCACGATCGCCCTGTCGCCGCTGCTGCTCGCCGATCCAACGATGGCGATTCCGCCGATGATCTACGGGCTGACCATGGTCCTGACCGCGGTCGGATTCGGCATGCTGGTGAACCGCAGTCGCCACCCCGCGTGACCGACACGCGCTCAAGTGCGTCGTGCCCGCTCATGCGGCGCTGACCCCCTGGCGGTATCGACGCACTGCGCCCGAATCACGTTTTGTGCCGCTGCCGGCCGTAACTTGCACGCCTGAGACCGGCGGCCCGCCGGGCTGAACCCTGCCGTCCCGGGTCGGGTGCGTGGATGACCGCGCTCGAGGGTCCCGATCGGCCAGCCCGGATCGGGCGGCGCGGCCTCCCGAAGGCGTCTCAGCCCGGTCGCGGGCTGCTCCCGGATCCTCGCGCGCGAGCACGGACATGCGCCTGGAGTGCGCGGCACCGGTCGGCCCTGACGATCGACGCCCCCTTTCGAGCCGCGGCTATACTTGCGAACCATTCTTATTTGCCACAACCCATGACCCGCGCCCTGCTCTGCCTGCTGCTGTGCCTGTCCATGTGGCCCGCGTACGCCGCGGGGCAGGCCGCCGGACTGACCGTCTATTCCTCCCGCATCGAGGACCTGATCCAGCCGATCTTCGAGCGCTACACCCGCGAGACGGGCACGCCGATCCGCTTCATCACGGACAAGGAAGGTCCCTTGCTGCAGCGCCTGCAGGCCGAAGGCGCGTCGACGCCCGCGGACCTGCTGCTCACGGTGGACGCCGGCAACCTGTGGCAGGCCAGTCACCTCAAGCTGCTGCAGCCGGTGGACTCGGCGGCGCTCACGGCGAACATCCCCGCCCACCTGCGCGACCCCGGCAACACCTGGTTCGGACTGTCGATCCGCGCGCGCACGATCGTCTACCACACCGGCCGGGTGAAACCGGCCCAGCTCTCCACCTACGAGGCGCTGGCCACGCCGGCCTGGAAGAACCGCCTGTGCCTGCGCACCTCGAAGAAGGTCTACAACCAGTCGCTGGTCGCGATGATGCTGGCCGAACTCGGCGAGCCGCGCACCGAGCAGATCGTGCGCGGCTGGGTCGACAACCTGGCGGCGGCGCCGTTCGCCAGCGACAACGAGGTGATGGATGCGATCGTCGCCGGGCGCTGCGACGTGGGCCTGGTCAATACCTACTACTACGGCCGCCTCGTGCGCGAGAAGCCCGAGCTGCCGCTCAAGCTGTTCTGGCCCAACCAGTCCGGCGCCAAGGGCCAGCTCGGCGGCGTGCACGTCAACGTCTCGGGCGCCGGCGTCACCACCCACGCGAAGAATCGCGATGGCGCGGTGAAGTTCCTCGAGTGGCTCTCCATGCGCGAGGCGCAGGCCCTGTTCGCCGGCATGAACCTGGAATTCCCGGCCAATCCGAAGGTGCAGCCGGATGCCATCACCGCGAACTGGGGCAGCTTCAAGCACGATGACATCAACCTCGCCGAGGCGGGCAAGCGACAGGCGGACGCCGTGCGCCTGATGGATCGCGCGGGCTATCGGTGAAACCGGCCGTGCCGGCCGCCGATCCCGGCTTTGCGACGCGGGGCGGATCCCGCGTCGCATTCCCCAGACCGGCGATCGGCAGCTGGCAGCTGATCTGCGTCCTGATCGCCGCGCCGACGCTGCTGCCGCTGGTGGCCGCACTCGGCTCCTTCACCCGCATCGATGCGCAACTCTGGTCGCACCTGGCGGAGTACGTGCTGCCGCACGTGCTGCCCACCACCCTGATCCTGCTGCTGCTGGTGAGCCTGGGCGTGTGCCTGCTCGGCACCGGCCTGGCCGTGCTGGTCAGCCTGTGCGAATTCCCGGGGCGGCGTTTCTTCGCCTGGGCGCTGCTGCTGCCGCTGGCCTTCCCGGGTTATGTGCTGGCCACGGTCTTCGTCGGCAGCCTGGACTATGCCGGCGGCGTCGCCAGCTTCCTGCGCCGGCACGGCTGGATGCTGCCCGACCTGCGCAACACCGCGGGCGCCAGCATGGTGCTGATCGCCGCGCTCTATCCCTACGTCTACCTGGTGGTGCGCAGCAGCCTGGTTGCGCAGAGCGCGCGCGTGCTCGAGGCGGCGCGCGGCCTGGGCCTGAGCCCGGCGCGGGCGATCCTGCGGGTGGCCCTGCCCCTGTCGGCGCCCGCCATTTTCGGCGGCACCCTGCTCGCGGCGATGGAGACGCTGGCGGACTTCGGCACGGTGGCAGCATTCAATGTCGACACCCTGACCACCGCCATCTACAAGGCCTGGTTCTCGCTGTTCTCGGTGGATGCCGCGCTGCAGCTGGCCGGCGTGCTGCTGGTGGTGGCGACGGTCCTGCTGCTGCTGCAGAGCCGCGTCCAGGCCGCGGGGCGGGTGACCCAATCCGGTCCGCCGGCGATGCGCCTGCGCCTGGCGCCGCTGCCGGCGGCGCTGTGCTGGCTGTTCTGTGCGCTGGTCCTGACGCTCGCCTTTCTGGCGCCTGCGCTGCAGCTGTTGCTGTGGACCGCGGATCACCTGTCCGCGCTCGATGCGCGCCTGCTGGACACCGCGCTGAACTCGGTGCTGCTGGGTTTGATCGCGGCGCTGCTGATCGCGCTGCTGGCGGTACTGCTCGGCTACGCGGCGCGGCGCGAGCCGGGACGGATCGTGCGCTGGGCCACGCGCACGGCGACGCTGGGCTACGCGCTGCCGGGCGCGCTGCTGGCCGTCGGCCTGTACGTGCCGCTGTCCGCGCTGGTCCGTCATCTCAACGCGGCCTTCGGCGGCGCGCTGGTGCTGCAGGGCGGCCTTGCCCTGATGCTGCTGGCCTACGCGGTGCGCTTCACCGCGGTGGCGCACGCGCCGGTCGCCGCCGGACTGGCGCGCATCCGGCCGAGCCTGGACGAGGCGGCGCGACTGGCCGGCCTGGGCGGGATCCGCCAGCTGCAGCGCGTGCACCTGCCACTGCTGCGTCCTGGACTCGCCGCGGCCTTCGCCCTGGTGCTCGTCGACGTGATGAAGGAGATGCCGATCACCCTGATGACGCGGCCCTTCGGCTACGACACGCTGGCGGTGCGCATCTTCGAGCTGACCAGCGAGGGACAGTGGCAGCTCGCGGCGCTGCCCTCGCTGGTGATCGCGGCGGCCGGCCTGGTGCCGGTGTGGTGGCTGGTACGTACTCTCGACCGGGGCGACGGACTTCATGGATCTGCAACTTGAGGCCATCAGTGCGGGCTACGGCGCCCGCACGGTCCTGCACGCGCTGAGCCTGCGGCTGGCCGATGGCACCCTCGGCTGCCTGCTGGGACCCTCGGGCTGCGGCAAGACCACGGCGCTGCGTGCGATCGCCGGCTTCGAGCCGATCCGCACCGGCCGCATCCTCGCCGGCGACGAACTGCTCAGTGCCCCGGGCCACACCCTGGCGCCGGAAAAGCGCGGCATCGGCATGGTGTTCCAGGACCTGGCGCTGATGCCGCACCTGGACGTGGCCGGCAATGTGGCCTTCGGCCTGCACCGCCTGGGACGCAGCGCGCGTGCGGCGCGCGTCACCGAACTGCTCGAGCTGGTGGGATTGTCCGGCTCCGCGCGCGCCTTTCCGCACCAGCTCTCCGGCGGCCAGCAGCAGCGCGTCGCGCTGGCCCGCGCGCTGGCCCCGCGACCGCGCCTGGTTTTGCTCGATGAACCCTTCTCCTCGCTCGACGTGGAACTGCGCGAGCGGCTGTCGCAGGAGGTGCGCGCGATCCTGCTGCACGAGAAGACCGCGGCGCTGCTGGTCACCCATTCGCAGTTCGAGGCCTTCGCGATGGCCGACACCATCGGCGTGATGCGCGAGGGCCACCTGCACCAGTGGGACACGGCCTACAACCTCTATCACCGGCCGGCCGACCGCTTCGTCGCCGACTTCGTCGGCGAGGGCCGCCTGCTGCCGGGCATCCGCCGCGACGACGGCGCCGTGGAGATGGAGCTGGGGGTGCTGCCGGCCCGCGACGCGGGGCCGCACGGCGGGCCGGTCGACATCCTGCTGCGGCCCGACGACGTGGTGCACGACGACGCCAGCCCGGTGCAGGCGATGATCATGGCGCGGGCTTTTCGCGGGGCGGAGTTCCTCTACACGCTGCGCCTGGATTCAGGCCAGGAACTGCTGTCGCTGGTGCCCAGCCATCACGACCACGCGATCGGGACGCGCATCGGCATCCGGCTGGACGTGGAGCACGTGATCGCGTTCGAGGCGAATCCCTCCTCTGGGGAGGTCAACATCGGTCAGACCCTCGGGCACAATCCGTCCTCATAAAACTATCCAGGAGGAATATCCGATGCGTGCACACCGGAAAGGTCACACCGACGTCCCGCTGATCGAGCAGACCATCGGCGACAACCTCGCCGCGACGGTGGCCCGCCACGCCGACCGCGAAGCGGTGGTCATGCCTCACCAGGACATCCGCTGGACCTACAGGCGCCTCGATCAGGAGGTGGACCGCGTCGCGCGCGGCCTGCTCGCCCGCGGCTACGCCAAGGGCGATCGCCTCGGCGTGTGGGCGCCCAACCTGATCGAATGGCTGCTCGCGCAGTTCGCCACCGCCCGGCTCGGCGTCATCCTGGTCAACATCAATCCCGCCTACCGCAGCAACGAACTCGCCTATGCGCTGCGCCAGTCCGGCTGCCGCGGCGTGATCGCGGCGCGCCAGTTCAAGACCAGCGACTACGTGAAGATGCTCGAGCAGACCCGCGGCGAGTGCCCGGACCTGCAGGAGACCATCTTCATCGACGACCCCGGCCAGCCGGCGGACTGGGCCCGGCTGCTGGCCGACGGCGAGCGCGTGCCGCCCGACGCGGTCGCCGCGCGCATGAAGACGCTGGCACCCGGTGATCCGATCAACATCCAGTACACCTCGGGCACCACCGGCGCGCCCAAGGGCGCGACGCTGTCCCATCGCAACATCCTCAACAACGCCTACTTCGACGGCCAGTGCCTGCGCCTGAGCGAGCAGGACCGCTTCTGCGTGCCGGTGCCCTTCTACCACTGCGCCGGCATGGTCTGCGGCAACCTGCTGTGCGCCACCTACGGCGCCACCCTGGTCGTGCCGGCGCCCTCGTTCGATCCCGGCGAGACGCTCAAGGCCATCGAGAAGGAACGCTGCACCGGCGCGATGTGCGTACCGACCATGGTCATCGCCATGATGGCGCACCCGGATTTCGCCAAGACCGACAAGTCCAGCCTGCGCACGGGCACCATCGGCGGCTCGCCCTGTCCGGTGGAGGTGATGAAGCGCCTGGTCACGGACTTCCACATGCCGGAGGTCGAGATCATCTACGGCATGACCGAGACCTCGCCGATCTCCACCCAGACCGCGCCCGACGATCCGCTCGACAAGCGCGTCGGCAGCGTCGGCCGCGTGCATCCGCATGTCGAGATCCGCATCGCCAATCCGGACAGCGGCCAGACCTGCGACTACGGCGAGGCCGGCGAATTCCAGACCCGGGGCTACTCGGTGATGCTCGGCTACTGGAACGACGAGAAGCGCACCCGGGACGCGATCACCGCCGAGGGCTGGATGCGCACCGGCGATATCGGCGTGATGGACGAGCAGGGCTACGTGAACATCGTCGGCCGCATCAAGGACATGATCATCCGCGGCGGCGAGAACGTGTACCCGGTGGAGGTCGAAGGCTTCCTGTACACGCATCCGGACATCCGCGACGTGCAGGTGATCGGCGTGCCCGACGAGAAGTTCGGCGAGGAAGTGATGGCCTGCGTGATCATGAAGGAGGGCAGGCCGCCGCTCACGCTCGATGCCCTGCGCGCCTTCTGCAAGGACCGGCTCGCCCACTACAAGGTGCCGCGCTACCTGGACGTGGTCACCGAGTACCCGATGACCGTGACCGGCAAGGTGCGCAAGGTCGAGATGCGCGCAGAGGCGGTGCGCAAGCTGAACCTGGAGAACGCGGCGGCGATCCGGACGGCCTGAGCGCGGGCCGCACATGACCGCGTCGTCCCTGATCGCGCTGATCGAGCTGGCCGGCGTCGCGGTGTTCGCGGTTTCCGGCGCGCTCGCCGCCGGGCGAAAGTCGCTGGACCTGCTCGGCGTGGTGGTGATCGCGATGGTCACCGCCACCGGTGGCGGCACCCTGCGCGACCTGCTGCTCGATCGCACGGTGTTCTGGATCGCGCGCCCCGAGTTCCTGGTGGTGACGCTGGTGGCCGCGCTGCTGACCATCCCCTATGTGCGCTTCGCGCGTCCGCCCGAGCGCTTCCTGCTGGTGGCCGATGCCCTGGGCCTGGCCCTGTTCAGCACCGCCGGTGCCGGCATCGCGCTGTCGCTGGGCCAGCCGGGACTGGTCGCGGTGGTGATGGGAACCGTCACCGGCGTATTCGGCGGCGTGCTGCGCGACGTGCTGTGCGCGGAGATCCCGATGATCCTGCGCAAGGGCCACATCTACGCGACCGCCGCGATCGCGGGCTGCACGCTGCTGGTGCTGCTGCGCCACTGGGGCGTGAATCCCACGATCGCCGCCACCACCGGCATGACGACGGTCGCCGCGCTGCGCCTGGCCGCCATCGTGTTCGGGCTGACCCTGCCGGTGTTCAGCCTGCCCGCGCCGCGTGATCCCGAATCCTGAGTGCCTCGCGGACCGGTCGGTGGCGTCGACTCGCTAGAATCGCCCCGAGCCCACGCGGACAGCGACGTGGAACGCCAGTACCCCACGCTCGGATCGCCGAACGCCGACCCCTCGCCGGAACTGCGGGCCGAGCGGCGTGCCGAGCGACCCACCGGACAGGATCACGCCACCATGGCCAGAAGGCGCAGCCCCCGCCTGCGCAGGCTGCTGCTGCTCGCCGCGATCGTGCTGCTCGGCCTCAGCGTGCTGCCCGTGCTGGTGCTCAGCGTGGTGCCGGCCTGGACCTCGAGCTTCATGATCGGCTACCAGCTCGAGCGGCTGACCTCCGAGCGCGAGCTGCCGGCGCTGGCGCATGACTGGGTGAGCTGGGACCAGATCGCGCCGGCGGCCAAGCTCGCCGTGATCGCCGCCGAGGACCAGCGCTTCCCCGAGCACTTCGGCTTCGATCTCACCGCCATCGGCAAGGCCGTGCGACACAACCGCAACCACCGGCGCAAGCGCGGCGCGAGCACCATCTCGCAGCAGGTGGCGAAGAACCTGTTCCTGTGGTCGGGCCGCAACTGGCTGCGCAAGGGCCTGGAGGTGGGCTACACCTTGCTGATCGAGACGCTGTGGTCCAAGCGGCGCGTGCTCGAGGTGTACCTCAACGTGGCCGAGTTCGGGCCGGGCGTGTACGGCGTCGAGGCGGCCGCCCGCAAGTACTTCCGCAAGCCGGCGGCGCGCCTGACCTACCAGGAGGCCGCGCTGCTGGCCGCCGTGCTGCCCAACCCGCGCCGCCTGCGCGTGGCCGCGCCTTCGGGCTATGTCCAGCAACGCGCGGCCTGGATCCTGGGCCAGATGAACCAGCTGGGCGTGGCCACGCTCGATTCGCTCTGAGCGGCGACTCCGCGCCGCGTCGATGCGGCGCCGACGGCCTGCCCGCCAGTGTGGCCCTGACCGGGCCATGCATTTCGCCTTTGTGCCCGGCTGTCCCACAATGCCGGCATGTTCCCCCTGCTTCGCCGCCGTCCGCTGGTCTGGCTCGCGCTGTTCGCGTGGGTGGCGCAGCTGGGCATGCCGGCCGCGCACGCCGCGCTCATGGCGCAGCAGGACCCCGGACTCGGCACCTGGTGCGGCAGCTTCTCGCCGGCCCTGTCGCAGAAATTCGCCGCGCTGCCCGACGAGGTGCGCCGGATCCTGCGCAAGGACAGCGCGCATTCCGAGTCCAGGACCGATTGCCAGCAGTTCTGCTCCGGCGTTGGCGCCGAGGGTCCTGCATCCCTGGCGACGGGCCTGGCGCTGCACGCGGGCCCCGTCGAGGCGCCGGTGCCGGTCCTGCCCGAACGACCGCGCCAGCAGTACGCGCCGCGGCCGCCGCCGCGCGGACCGCCGTCGGAATCCTGAAGCCTGCCCTGCCGATGCGGCCCCGCCGCGTCCCTGCGCTTGTCTTGCGCCCGCCCGGCCTTGGCCGGGTCTCCAGGATTCCATCTCGTTCCATGTCCAGAATTGCCACACCCGCCGCCCTGCTCGCGGCGCTGTCACTGTCGCCCACCCTGCATGCGCAGGCCGGGGCTTTCCTCGAATCCGCGCCGACGCTGGAACTGGCCGGCCATCCCTATCCCACGACCGAGCTGGAGACCATCACCGTCACCGGCCAGGCCGAGGACGCGCTGACCTCGCCCGACGCACGCGAGGCACGCCATGCCATCCAGCACACGCCCGGTGGCGTCGACCTGGTCGACGAGGAGCAATGGCGCGACACCGCCGCGCGCACGCTCAAGGACGTCCTCGACTACACGCCCGGCGTGTTCGTGCAGCCCAAGTGGGGCGAGGACACGCGCCTGTCGATCCGCGGCTCCGGCCTGTCGCGCAACTTCCACATGCGCGGCATCCAGCTGCTGGTCGACGGCATCCCGATGAACGCAGCCGACGGCAGCGCCGACTTCCAGGAGATCGACCCCACCGCCTTTGCCTATACCGAGGTCTACAAGGGCGCCAACGCGCTGCGCTACGGCGCCAACGCGCTGGGTGGCGCCATCAACTTCGCCTCGCCCACCGGCTATTCCCATCCCGGCCTGCGCGCTCGGCTGGACGGCGGCAGCTTCGGTCTGCTGCGGGGACAGTTCGCCGGGGGGACGCGGATCGGCGAATTCGACCTGCATGCCGCGGGCAGCTACCTGGAGAGCGACGGCTTTCGCGATCACGCCGACGGCGATTCGCTGCGCGGCGCGCTGAATGTCGGCTGGCGCCTGTCCCCCACCGCGGAAACGCGCCTGTACTGGATGGGCGCGGACATCGAGCAGCGCATCCCCGGAGCCGTCACGCGGGCCACCGCAAGGCGTCGCCCGAAGTCGGCGGCCCCCGGCAATCTCGCGCTCGATTTCCAGCGCAACATGCAGTCCTGGCGGATGGCCAGCAAGACCCGCCTGCGGCTCGATGCCGCCACGCTGGAGTTCGGCGGCTACGTGGTGGAGAAGCAGCTGATCCATCCGATCTTCCAGTACCTCGACTACGAGTACCGCGACCGCGGCGCCTTCCTGCGCGCGAGCTTCGAGGGCAGCGTGGCGGGACATGCGAACCGCCTGCTGCTCGGCGCCAGCCTGTTCGATGGGCGGGTCGACAACCAGCAGTTCCGCAACCTGGCCGGCGGGCAGCGCGGCGAGCGCCTCTCGGCCTCGCTGGACCGGGCCGACAACCTGGCGCTGTACGCGGAGAACCGCTTCGATCTGCGGCCGACGCTGACCCTGATCGCCGGCCTGCAGTACCTCGATGCACGGCGCCGGCGCGAGGATCGCCTCGACGACGCGACCGACACCTCCGGCCGGCAGGATTACGACTTCACCAATCCGAAGCTCGGCCTGCTGTGGCAGGTCTCGGCGCAGAACCAGGCATTCGCCAACATCTCGCGCAGTGCCGAGGCGCCGACCTTCGGCGAGCTCAACTTCACCAACGCCGCGCTCGCCGACACGCGCGCGCAACGCGCCACCACCGTCGAGATCGGCACGCGTGGCAGCCACCGGACACTGAGCTGGGACCTGTCGGTGTACCGCGCCCGGCTGCGCAACGAATTCCAGTTCTTCGATCTGGGCAATGGCACGTTCTCGGTCACCAATGCCGATCGCACCGTGCACCAGGGCGTCGAGGCGGGGTTGGCCTGGATGCTGGCGCAGGACCTGCTGGCCGGTGGCGATCGCACGACCTGGAAGCTCGCCTACACGTTCAGCGATTTCTTCTTCGACGACGACGCGGACTGGGGCGACAACGAGTTGCCGGGTGCGCCACGCCATTTCCTGCGCAGCGAACTGCACTACGCGATGGCCAGCGGCTTCTACCTGGCGCCGGGCCTGGAGTGGGTGCCGCAGGGCTATGACGTGGACAATGCCAACCGCGTGCAGACGCGCCGCTATGCGCTGCTCGGGCTGCGCGCGGGCTACGACAGCGGCAGGCAATGGTCGGTGTACGCCGATGCACGCAACCTCGGCGACGAGAAATACATGTCGAGCGCCAGCGTGGTGGCGGTGGCAGACCCGAACTCCGCGCTGTTCGAACCCGGCGACGGCCTGGCGGTGTTCGTCGGTTTCAGGCTGGAGCTGGCCCGGTAAGGCGCCCGGTCGCGGGACGCAGGGTTTCCAGGGCGCAGGGAACGCACATCGACAGGCCGCGAGGGGCTGCGCTCTGCTCCTCCAGCGTCCGTCGCGGGGGCAGCGGGGCGGGATGGCGAGTGGCGATTCTCCGGGCTGGGGCCTGCCGCCTCCCGAGGTGTCGCGATTGCGGCCGATACGCAGCAATCACTTTAAGTTTGTCCGCCAACCCCATGGCAGTACTAAAGAAGTAGAAGGATGCCCCCAATCCCTGTGGATAAACTTGTGAAGAAGCCGGGCGCCGTCGTCCTAAGTGACGGGCCCGGCAGCCATTTCTACCCTGAGACCAGTTTCTGACCAGTGCTATTTATCTTTCAATATCAAATAGATATCCTATTGCTGCAGTATTCTTTCAAGCACATTGCGTAAATACGGGCCTCGCAGCCCCATGTGCATGTCACTGTGCATAAGGGGTTCGCCCGTGTTGCGCTGCAAAAACCCTCCACCGCGTTCGCGCAGTGCCCGTCTTCCAGGGAACCGACCATGCCGACCCGCCGCCCCTGCGTCCTGTGTCTTTCCGGCCATGACCCTGTGGGCGGCGCCGGAATCCATGCCGATATCGAGTCCGTGGCCGCTCAGGGCGTCCATGCTTTGAGCGTCATCACCGCACTGACCGTGCAGGACAGCCGCAACGTGGCGCGCGTACAGGCCATCGACACCGGGCTGCTGGGCGAGCAGCTCGAACGCCTGGTCGCCGACTGCGACATCCGCGCGATCAAGATCGGGCTGCTGGGCGCGCCCGCGCAGGTCCCGCTGCTGGCCGCCCTGATCGACCGCCTGCGCGTGCCGGTGGTGTTCGACCCCGTGCTGCGCGCGGGCGGCGGCGCAGCGCTGGCCGGCCCCGCACTGGAAGACGCGATCCTGGACACCCTGCTGCCGCGCGTGAGCCTGCTGACGCCCAATGCCGCCGAGGCGCGTCGGCTGGCGCACGGCGCGCAGGCGCTCGAGGCCTGCGCCCAGGTCCTGCTGGCGCGTGGCGTGGCCGGCGTCCTGGTGACCGGCGGCGACGAGCCGGGGGCCGAGGTCGTCAACACCTGGCATCGCGCCGACGCGCCGCCCCTGCGCTACGCCTGGCCGCGCCATCCGGAAACCTTCCATGGCGCCGGCTGCACGCTGGCCTCGGCGATCGCGGCGCGCCTGGCGCTGGGCGAGGCGATGTCCGAGGCCATCGCGACGGGGCAGCGCTGGACGCAGGCCGCGCTCGGGCGCGCCCTCGTGATCGGGCGCGGGCGCCGCATTCCGGGGCGCCGCTAGCCCGCATTTCTCACAGGTCGCCGGAGAATCCGCTTCAATCTACTGATCTG
>CAMLNE010000041.1 GCA_946481265.1 uncultured Panacagrimonas sp.
CCTCGCCCACCTGGTCCTCCAGCGGCACGCCGGCCTCGGCGGCCGCCTCGGCCATGATGTAGCTGTCCAGGATCGTGCCCGGCGACGGCTTCATGACCAGGGTGCAGCCCGCCGCCATCGCCGGCGCGATCTTGCTGATCGCGAGCGTGACGGGGAAATTCCAGGGCACGATGCCGGCAACCACGCCGAGCGGCGCACGGCTCACGATTGTCTCGCGACCCATCTGCGAGGGACGCACCTCGTCACCCTGCAGGTTCTTCGCAAGCTCCGCGTAATACGCGAGCACGCCCACCGAGAACTGGCCTTCGAGGCCGCTGCTCACGGCCAGCGGCATGCCGTTCTGCAGGCTGACCGCGCGGGCGATCGCATCGCTGCGCTTGCCCAGCGCGGCGGCGAAGCGGCCCATCACCTCGGCGCGCTCGGCCGGCGTGCTGCGGGCCCAGGGGCCGCTCTCGAACGCCTTGCGCGCGGCGGCGACGGCACGATCGACGTCGGCCTCCATCGCCTCGGGCACCGAGCCGATGACTTCCTCGGTGCTGGCGTTGATCAGGTCGAAGTGCTTCTTCGACGACGGGGCGACCCACTGGCCGCCGATGTAGAACGCGTTCTGCAGGTGGTCCTGGACGCCCATCTGGATACTCCTCCTCGTATGGCACTCAACGCCGTCCGGACCTTATATCGTATGGTTCCGTACCAGTCCAGCGCCGAATGAAGGGGGCATCTGAGCGATACCGCAGGCCGGCCCCGGCTCAGCCGGGACGAGCGGACGGTTCAGCGCGTCGATGCCTTCTTGATGCCCTCGGTCAGCAGCTTCGGCCGTGCATCCAGGTGAAAGCCGCCGAAGGGCTGCGACTTGTCGAAGGGTGTGTTCGTGCGCGGCGTCGGCGGATTCCAGCAGTTGCGCGCGTTCGGCGCACCACCGTCCACGCGGATGCACGAACCCGTGATGAACGAGGCGACCGGCGACAGCAGGTAGACGATGGCTCCCGACATCTCGGCGACATTGCCGTAGCGCTGCGCCGGGATCGTCGCCGGGAACTTCAGGATCTCCTTCTGCGCCTCGGGTTCATAGGTATCGAAGCCGCTGCTCTCGATGCCGCCGGGCGCCACGCAGTTCACCCGCACACCGGCCGGTGCCCACTCGGAAGCCGCGCTCTCGCTGAGCGTCCACATGCCGCCGCGCGCCGCGCCCGAATGCGCGTAATTGGCCCAGCCGTTCCAGATGTCCGCGATGATGTTGACGATGCTGCCGCCGTTCTTCTCCATCCAGCGGTTGTAGACCTCGCGCATCACCATGAAGCCGCCGAACAGGTTCAGTCGCACGACGGCCTCGAAGCCCTTGCTGCTGATCTCCTTCAGGGGCTGGCGATACTGGCCGCCGGCGTTGTTGACCAGGCCGTCGATACGGCCGTGCGCGGCGAGGACGGCGTCGACCATCGCGATGACCTGATCTTCCTTGCGGATGTCGCAGATGTGCGTGCTGACCTTGCCGTGGATGCAGTCCGCCTCGATCTCCTGCTGGACCCTGGCGAGCTTTTCCGCGTCGCGTCCGGCAATGGCCACCGTGGCGCCCAGCGATGCCAGTTCGTGTGCCGTGCAGCGGCCGATGCCGCTGCCACCGCCGGTGACGAGGATGACCTGGCCGTCGAACAGGCCGGGACGGTAGACGGATTGGTAAGGCATGGGGCAGGCTCGTGGCTGGAGATCGTTGGTAGGGTACCGTATCATCCTGATGAGGCATTTTGCATCCGCGCCAGCGCCATAAATCAGACTCGAGGAGAACCCATGAACAAGCTCGCCCCCAACCGGCCGGTGCCGGTCCTGGACATCATCCACGACGGTCGCCACACGCTGCGCGACCTGCCGCTGGAGCGGGAGTCGATCCCCTACGTGATCCCCCTGCCGGAACAGGGCATCGGTGCGTTCGTCTACACCTGGGTCACCAAGGACAGTCTCGCCGGCTCGGCCTGCGTGGCCTTCGGTCCCGGCGTGTCGTCGCCGATCGCCGAGAAGGTCGATGGCATCGAGGTCCCGCGCAAGCAGAACTTCGACGATTGGAGCGTGGGCAAGCTCAGCCTGCGGCACGACCTGAAGCTGGAGCAGGCACGCGTGATCGTGGACGGCGAGCGCTTTGGCCTGGACGCGCAATACAAGGCGCTGCACCCGGCGTACGCGTACGACTTCCACCCGGATGGCTGCCCGAGCTGGGCGGCGACCAACCGCACCGAGCAGGCCGGTCGCCTGAGCGGAAAGATCCGCATCGACGGCAAGGAACAAGCCTTCGAGACGGCCTGTGCACGCGACCACTCCTGGGGCACGCGCAACTGGGACACGCCGCAGAACTGGAAGTGGCTGCACGCGCAGGCCGGCGACACCTGCGTGCACTTCTGGCACATCAACGCGCGCGGCCGCAATGTGCTGCGCGGCTACGTGTCGCGCGACGGCCGCATGGCGGAGGTCTCGCGTGCCGACTACGAGTTCGAGACCGACGACCAGTACCGCCAGACGCGCATCGTGGCCGAGATCGAGGATACGGCCGGCCGCAAGCTGCGCGTCGAGGGCCAGTACTTCGCGGTCTTCCCGTTCGTGCCGGTGCCGACCTGCACGCTCAACGAAGGCGCAATGACCTGCACGATCGACGGCCAGAAGGGCGTCGGCTGGAGCGAGTTCATGTGGCCCACCGCCTATCTCGAGTTCCTGCGCAACGAGAAGGCCTGAGCCGCAGGCGCGCCCTCACGCAGCCCGGCAGATGCCCGGGCTGCGCGAAGGTACCGGCCTCCGGTCCGGGACCGGGACCGGATCGGTTCCGCTCCCGGTTTGGTTTTCGTCCCGTCCCTGTTGTCGCCCTGCTTTACGCGGCCGTCACGAACAGGCCGACCACGCAGGCCACCGCCGCGGCCCATACCAGCGAGCGCGGGGCACCCCAGTCGGCGAGATAGCAGATGCCGTAGGCGACGCGTGCCGCCACCCAGGCCATCGCGAGCATATCGATCGTGGCCTGCGCGCCGCCGGCCAGGTGGGCGATGATCACCGCCGCGGCGAACGCCGGGAACGCCTCGAAACTGTTCTGCTGCGCCCAGTGCGCGCGCTTCTGCATGCCCGTCACGGTTTCCAGGAACTCGCGTGGCGCGCGGTTCTGGCCGATCGACATCTTCTGCGAGCCGCCGAACTTCGCGGTCGCGGTCCACATCAGCGGCATGAAAGCGCCGATCAGCACACACCAGTAAGCCGTGGTCATGTTGGTCTTTCTCCTCGATCAATGATGATTCAGCGGCCCGAGAATTCGGGCCTGGACTTGCCCAGCACCGCCTGTATCGCGTTCCACGAATCCTCGGTCTTCGCGCACTGCGAGATCGCACGCGCCTCGAACTCGAGCTGCGTCTCCAGCGGCTGGTCGTGCGTCGACAGCAGCAGGCGTTTCATCTCGCCGTAGGTCCGCGTCGGGCCGCTCGCGATCTGCCGGGCGAGCGCCATGGCCTCGGTCTCGAGTTGCGCGTCCTCGACCAGGCGCGACACCAGGCCATGTTCGGCGGCCTGCTCGGCGCTCCAGGTCTGGTTGAGCATCAGGAACTCCGCGGCACGGCGCGTGCCGACGCGGCGCGGGATGAAGTAGCTGCCCGCACCGTCGCTGACGAACCCGATCGCGTTGTAGGCCGCGTAGAACCGCGCCGAGCGCCCCGCGATGGCGAAGTCCGCCATCGCGGTGAGCGCCACGGCGCCGCCCGTCACCAGGCCATGCGCCGCGAGCACCACGGGGGCATCGCAGCGCGCGAAGCGCGAGATCGCCATGTGCAGGTCGGCGGTCGCCGCCTTCAGCCGCCGCGGCAGCAGGGCCCGATCCGCGCCGAGCCACTTGAGATCGGCGCCGACGCTGAAATACCGGCCCTGTGCGCGGATCAGGACCGCGCGCACCTCCGGCGTCTCGTCACACTCGATCGCGGCCTCGCAAAGCTGCGAGCAGAAGGCCTGGTCGAAGGGGTTGCCGCGTTCCGGCTGGGTCAGGGTGACGTGGGCGATCGAGTCGCGGACTTCGACCAGGACAGCGCGGGCATCCATCGATCTGCTCCCTGCAGGAAAGTCCGGATGCTATCGCGTCGTCCCCGTCCCCGGCTCCTTCGCTCGCGCGATCCGACCTAGACCGGCTTGGAGAACGCCGCCTGTGCCACCGCCGTGTTCATGAAGTCGCGGAAGCGCGTCCACTTGCCGTCCTTCATCGTGATGACATGCACGAAGTCGGACTCGATGCTGCCGCCGGTCGCCTTCGCGGTCAGGCGCAGGTGCCCGGTGACCACGACCTTGTCGTCCTGGGCGATGAACTCCTCGGCGTCGAACTGATGGATGTCGACCGAGGACAGCACGGTCTCGAAGAAGCGGCGCGCCTGCGCTTGGCCGCGCCAGGTGTTCGCGTAGGGAATCACCGAAGGACCGTAGAACTCGATCACCACGTCGTCGGAGAGCAGTTCAAGGATGGCAGGCACATCGCCGCGTCCGAAGCGCACGAAGATTTCCTGTGTGATGGCAACGTTGCTGGTCATGGCTCAGGCTCTCTCGAAGACCGTGGGAAGTGTGGTGACGCTGTGCTGCAGGAGCGTGGCGCGCTGCGGCTCGGCCGGCTGGCGTCCGGGCTTCATGGCCTTGAAGCGGTCGAGCACGCCCTCGATCAGGCAGGCCGTCTCCAGGTTGGCCAGCGGCGCCCCCAGGCAGAAATGGATGCCGTGCCCGAAGCTGAGCTGTGCGCCGGCGTTGTCGCGATCCAGGCGCAGACGCCGGGGCTCGGGAAACACCTTGGGGTCGTGGTTGGCCGCGGCGAAGAACAGCGCCACCCATTCGCCCGCGCGGATCTGCTTGCCGCCGATCTCCACGTCGCGCATCACCTTGCGGAACAGTCGCTGCGGCGGACCCGCCAGGCGCAACGTTTCCTGCTGGAAGCGCGGGATCAGGCTGCGATCGGCACGCAGGCGATCGAACACCTCCGGATGATCGACCAGCGCGCGCAGGCAGTTGGCGGCGTAGTACATCGTGGTCTCGGACCCCGCCACCACCAGGGTGAAGCAGAAGCGCCAGATCTCGTCGCGCGTCAGGCGCGCACCCTCGGACTCCGCCACGATCAGCGCGTCCACCAGGTCGTCGCCGGGCTTTCCGCCAGCGCTGATCCGCGCGATGCGCTCGTCGACCATCTGCTGGAAGTAGGCCACCATCTCGACGTTGCTCTGGTTGCGCTCTTCCGCGCTCATGTCGGCCGAGAGCATGAAGGCATTGGCCCAGCGCTGGAACGGATCGGTCATCGATTCCGGCTGGCCGAGCAGGCGCACCATCAAGCGGGCCGGCAGCGGCGCGCACAGCCGCGACACCACGTCCACCTCGCCGGCGGGCAGCGCGTCGATCAGTTCCTTCACGACTTCCTGCACCTGCGGTCGCAGCTCGGCCACGCGGCGCGGCGTGAACGCCTGCACCACGACGCGGCGCAGCTTGGCGTGCTCGGGATCGTCATGGTTGACCAGCATCAACGACGGGGCGCCGGTTCCCTGCTGGAAGTCGGCCGAGGAAAATGTCTGGTGATCCTTGGCCGCCGCCGCCACCTGCTCGTAGCTGAGCAGGGCCCAGGCCTGGGTCGGCGCATCGAATCCGGGTACCGTCCCCGGCGGCCAGTCGACATAGCCCGACACCGGCGAGTCGTCGCGCAGCGCATCATAGGCAGGGTAGGGATTGGCGATGATCTCGGGTGTCGCCAACTGTCGCGGGTCGAACGTCTGTTGCATGTTGCTCCTCCTGCGGAGTACCGCCATGCGCGGTCTCTGCTTTAATAGTTGAATAACGGTAACTATGTCGCCAGGACACAATAAACCCGTAAAGCGGGCGCGGTCAATCGCCGATGCCGAACGGACGGCGCCGGCGCCGGTCTCCGATGCCGCCAAGGACTTTCTAGACCTGTTCTACCCGGTGCACTACAAGATCGGGATCGGCATCGAGGACGCGCTGCGCGGTGGCCGGCTGTCACGCCACCAGGTGGCGATCCTGTGGTTGATCCGCTCGGCCGGTGAAGGCGGCCGCACCCTTCCGCGCAAGGAGATCGAGCGCTCGATCACGCGCTGGTTCGAACTCCGGAATTCGGCGATCTCCAAGGTGCTGCGCACGATGGCGCGCGAGCCGCTGAACCTGCTGGAGATCCGCGAACATCCGCTGTCGGGGCGCGAGCGCGAGGTCAGCCTGACCACCAAGGGCGTGCGCGAGCTCGAGCGCATGGTCGAGCAGGGCCGGCGCTTCATCCAGACGATGGTCAATCACCTGAGCGCCACCGAGGCCTCGCAGGGCGTGCACTTCCTGGGCCGCGTGAGCTCGGTGATCGACATGGTGCAGCCCGCGATCAAGGTCGCCGGCAGTCCCCGCCGCAAGGCCGCCAAGCCGCGGGCGGCCCGCTGATCAGGGCCCTGCCCGCCCCTGCATGAGGCGGGCAGGAGGCGCATCCGGGCACGGCCGCCAGGTCGGCGCCCCACCCGCTTCGGCGTCGGTGCGCAGCAGCGTCGCGGCTCCCCATTGCCTGTAGGTCTCACCCTCCCCGTGGCTGTTCACGGGCAGGGCCGGGGTGCGGGACGTCGCGAGTCGGACATGGCGCTGCTGCGATGGCGACCTGCCCCTCAGCCCCACCTTCTCCCCATGCGATCAAGCCGCATGGGGAGAGGAAGTCGGAGATCCTCCACGTCAGCGTCCGTCCCCGCCCGTCAGCGCCCGATCCGGGCGCCGATCCAGTCCGTGAGGTCCTTGAGCACGATCGCGCGGTCCGCCGGCAGCTCGTTGAAGATCTCGTGGTAGAGGCCGTCGTAGACCTTCAGCGTCTTGTCCTTCGAGGTCACGCGTTCGACCACCATCCTGCTGCCGCCGACGCCGGCAAGCTTGTCCTCGCTGCCGTGCATGGCCAGCAGCGGCAGCTGGATCAGCGACAGCGTGGCAGGCAGGATCTCGACGAACTTCACGATCTCGCCGAGCGTGCGCGCGGGCACCTTGCCGTGCGCGTTGAGCGGATCCTTCGTGTAGTCCTCGACCACCGCCGGATCGCGCGAGACCAGGCCCGGATCGACCGCGAACAGCCCCGTCCCGGGCGCCACCGAGGACAGGAACTTCGCGATCGGCTTCATCAGCGGCGGCGCGCCGTCGAGCGCGACCGCCGGCCCCGACAGGATCAGCGCGGACAGCTTCTCCGGGTTCTTCAGCGCATAGCTCAGCGACAGTGCGCCGCCCATGCTGTGGCCCAGCAGGAAGATCGGCTTGCGCGGCTGTTCGCGACGCGCGATCTCGACCACGTGATCGACGTCGTCCACCGCGTGCGCGAAGCGGTCGATCAGCGCACGCGGCCCACCGGACTTGCCGTGGCCGCGATGGTCCATGGCGTAGACCGCGCAGTCCGCGGCGACCAGGGCATCGGCCACGTGTGCATAGCGTCCGCTGTGCTCACCCAGGCCGTGTACCAGCACGACCACCGCCCGCGGCCGGGCCGGAACCCAGCTCTGCCAGAAGATCTCGACATCCTTGCGACCCTTGAACCGGCCTTCGCATTGTTTCATCTGTGTCATGCCTTTCTCTTTGTGTCAGGGGCGCGCCTGCCCAGCGCGATCACTTCGTCCAGACCGGCGCGCAGGCATTCGACCATCAGTTCGGGCTCGGTGACCGCGGCCTGATCGCTGTTGATGCCGATACAGCAGCGTCCGTTGTGCGACATCATCACGATCATCATCCCGCAGCCCGGCACCGGCGCAAACGGCCAGAACTGCGTGATCTCGGCGCCGGCCATGTACACCGGATACGGGATGCCGGGCACGTTGCTGATCTGCGCATCCTGCGCCGCGGTGAAGTCGGCGGTCAGCGCGGTGATCGCCGCCAGCGGCAGGCGCGTGACCACCGGCATCATGCGAATCATCACGTCGAGCGCCGGCTCCGCGCGCGTGTCCTTCACGAACCTCTGGATATCGCGCACGCGCTCGACCGGATCGGCGATGTCCAGCGGCGCCGCGTACTGGCTGCCGGCGAACTTGTTGCCTCCCATCGGATCGTTGTCGGTTCGAAGCGAGATGGGGAAGCCGATCGGCATCCTGGACAGCGAGACGCCCATCTCCTGGTGGTAGCGGCTGAAGCCGCCGATCAGGCCGGCCAGGAAGACATCGTTGAGCGAACCCTGCGCGGCCTTGGCGGCCAGCTTCAGATCGGCCAGCGGGATCTCGATGCCGTCGAAGCGCCAGGACAGGCTGCGCCGCTTGAACAGGCCGGAACCCTTCACCGGCCGGGTGCCCAGCACGCGTCGCGCCGAGGAGAGGTAGTCGGCGCCCCTGCGCGCGGCATCCGGGTCGCGGATCCAGCGACCGATCGAGCGGGTCAGCGCGGACACCGTGCCGGCCGCCTCGGACGGCAGCGCGAACAGGCTGCTGCGCAGCTGCTGCGTGGCCAGTTTCGATGCGGATGGCGCGGGTCGGCCACGCCCTTGGCTGCGTGCCGGCATCGGCCGCCCGCTCCTTTCACGCTGCTTGCCGAGCACCCGCGTGAGCAGCTGGATGATGCCCAGGCCGTCGGACGTGGCGTGGTGCAGCTTGAGCACGTAGCCCGCGCGACCGCCTTCGAGCCCCTCGACCAGGGTCGCTTCCCAGGGCGAGCGCGCCTTGTCGAAGGGGGTCATGGCCAGGTTCTGCGCCAGGTCGAACAGCTGGCGTTCGCTGCCCGGTTCCGGCAGGCGCACGCGCCGCAGGTGATAGTCCAGGTTGAAGTCGGGATCCTCGACCCACACCGGGTTGCCGACGCCGAAGCTCGGATCGACCACCCGCTGGCGGAAGCGCGGCACCGCGCGCGTCACCCAGCGGTGACCGGCCTGGACGCGGTCCCAGTCGGGGACACGGTCCAGCACCAGCACCGAGGTGGTGGTGGAGCGCAGGCGCGGATCGACCTCCGCACGCCACATCACGGCCTCGAACGCGCTCATCTCGGCGGGACCGCCCCAGTCGCGCAGCTCAGTCAATAAGTCTTCGTTCAGTGGTTCGGTCTTGCTCATCTATCCAGTGCTCTTGAAGAACGGCCCACGCAAAGGCGCAAAGGGGAAAAGTTAAGGGCGCAAAGAGGTTGGAACGCGCTTTCGCAGCTCACTCAGCTCCTGACGGTCATTTCTAGCGTCGACCTTCATGACCTTGCGCTTTGACCATTTCGCTTTTCCTCCGCGTCCTTTCTTTTCACCTTTGCGCCTTTGCGTTCGCCTGTTGTCTTTCGGGTCCGACGCCGGACTGCCTCAGCCCGACTCCTGCTCCGCCCCGGCCGCGAGTCTGCGCAGCCCGCGGAACGCCTGCATCGCGCCGTGCTCACCCTTCACCACCGCGGCGACCTCGCGCGCGATCGGCATGTCGACGCCGTACTGCGCGGCGAGCTCCATGACCACGCTGCTGGTCTTGATGCCCTCGGCGACCATGTTCATGGACGCGACGATCTCGGCGGTGGTCTTGCCGGCCGCGAACTGCTCGCCGACCTGGCGGTTGCGCGACAGCGGGCTCATGCAGGTGGTGAGCAGGTCGCCCAGCCCGGTCAGGCCCGCGAAGGTTTCGGCGCGGCCGCCGAGCGCGACGCCCAGGCGCGTGATCTCGGCCAGGCCGCGCGTGATGACCATGGCGCGCGTGTTCTCGCCCACGCCCAGTCCCTGCCCCATGCCCGCCGAGATCGCGATCACGTTCTTCAGCGGTCCGCCGAGTTCCGAGCCGATCACGTCGGTGTTGATGTAGACGCGGAACACCGGGCTCGAGAACAGCGGCTGCAGGGCGCGCGCGATGGTCTCGTCCGGCATGGCCACGACCGCGGCGGCGGCCATGCCCTGCAGCACTTCGCGTGCGATGTTCGGGCCGGCGAGCAGGCCGGCCGGATGCCCGGGAAGCTCCTCGTGGATGATCTCGGTCATGCGCCGCTGCGTGCCCTGCTCCAGCCCCTTTGCCAGGCTGATCACCGGAACCCAGGGCCGCAACCGCGGCGAGACCTGGCGCAGGGTCTCGCGGAAGCTGTGCGAGGGCACGCCCATCACCAGCACGTCGCAGTCGCCCAGCGCCTCGTCGAGATCGTGCGTGGCGCGCAGCTTGCGGTTGAGCGGCAGGTCCTTCAGGTAGGCGCTGTTGCGATGCTCGCGGTTGATCTCGTCCACGGTCTGGCCGCGGCGCGCCCAGATCAGGGTCTCGGCGTTGCGTGCGGCGAGCGAGGCCACCGTCGTGCCCCAGGACCCGGCGCCGAGCACGGTGACGCGCATCGGGCGGCTCATGGTCGCGCTCCATCCGCCGATAGGGTTGCGTGTGTCCTAACCATGCGAGCTCTCCGTGGGCCAGTTGTCGAGCGTGTCGATGTACATCTGGCGGACTTCGGCGATCCGCTCGTTGAGCTCGGACAGCTTCCACTTCGAGACGTCCACCGGCGGCAGCAGCGCCACCTGCACCGTGCCCGGTCGCATGGTCTGGTCGTTGCGGCCCATGATCTCGCCGGCGTTGCGGATCACCACCGGCACGATCGGCACACCCGCCTGCATCGCGAGGTGGAACGGGCCCTTCTTGAACGGCCCGATCTTCGGCGTCCAGGAACGCGTGCCTTCCGGCGCGATGCAGACCGACAGGCCCTTCTTCAGGCGGTCGACCGCGGGCTTGAGCGCGTCCACCGCCTTGCCCGAATCGCTGCGGTCGAGGAACGCGACCTCCGCCATCTCCATGAAGCGCCCGAAGCCCGGCACCTTGCGCGCCTCGGCCTTGGCCACGCCGGTGAAGCCGCGGCGCACCAGGTTCATCATCACGAACATGTCGAACTTGCTCTGGTGATTGAGCGTGAACACGCAGGGGCGATGCGCCCACAGGTGCTCCTCGCCGACCACCTCGAGCTTGACGCCGAGCACCGCGAAGGCCGCGTCGCTGGCCATCTGCGTGACCAGGTCCACGGTCTTGCGCGCGTCGCCGGTCGCGCGGTGATAGCCCAGGCCGGCCAGGAAGCTCATGCCCATCGCACCGTAGGCGCCCACCGTGCGCGCCATTGCGCGCGCCGGGCCGCGCCTGCGCGGATCGAAGCGCAGCACCGGCCACCCGGCCTCGTGCGCGGTGCGCTCGAGCTGCTCCCGGGGCTGCACCGCGGTGGCCTGGCCCACCGACTGCAGGAAGGCGATGTCCTCGTTGCCGTTGGCGTAGCCGTAGCTGCGGCCGAGATCGAGCTTGTGTGCCTTGGCGAAGACACGCACCGCGTCGGCCTTGCCCTGTCCCCAGGTCGGCGGGCCGGCCAAGCCGCCGGTGAGCCTGCCGTTGCGGATCTTCACCGGCGTGGCGATGACGTGCTCGATGCCGTATTCCTCGGCCAGCGGCTCGATCTGGTAGCAGGTGGCCGACGAGGCGATGGCGACCGTGTGGCCCATGCGCTGGTGCGCACGCACCAGCTTCCAACCCTCGGGAAACAGCGTGGCGCCGACGCTGGCCGACCACAGGCGCTTCCACAGGGCGCGCATCTCGTCTTCGGACTGCCCGGCCCACTCCAGGATGCCCATGCCGATCACCTCGCCGAACTCGGCGTCGCTGAGATCCTTCTTGCGCGCCAGGGCCAGGGTGTCGAGCAGCTCGCGCGCGCTCATCTCGCGGCGGCGGATGCGGTCGGTGAAGTACGCGGCCGCGGAGTAACCGTCGATCAGCGTGCCGTCGAAGTCGAAGAAGGCGCCGATCTTCGGGCCCTTCGGGCCGTCGAGTACGCGGCGCAGGGCGGTGTCGAGCGGCGTCACGAGGCCGCTCCGGTCGCACGCCGCGCGCGATCCAGTTCCTCGATCGCCGCGGTGCTCTGCACGTGTGCCTCCAGTTCCCGCGCGAAGGCCAGGCGGCGCTCGGCCAGGTCCGGCGTTCCGGGCTTGAGCAGTCCGCGGTTGGCGGCCAGCGACAGCGCGTTGCCGAAGATCTCGCGCGACACGCACTCGGGATTGCGCAGGCGCTGCTGGAGCACGTACTGGCGCCCCACCTTCACGCACTCCTCGGTGAGCGCCTTCTTGTCGATCGGCTGGTCGGTCGGTTTTGCGGCAAGGCGGTCGGCAACCACGAAATAGGCTTCCAGGAAGGGTGCGAGCACGCGGTGCGCGATCAGCACGGGCAGCCCCATCAGGATGTCGCGGCGATCCTTGGCCATGGCGACGCGCTGGCGGAACTTGGGGTCGATCAGGCGCGACTCGGCCTTCTGCTCCTCGCGGAACGCCGCCTTGTCGCTGAAGAAGAATTCGAACTTGAGCAGGTCGCGCAGCGCAAAGGCCGAGGCCCAGGCGCGTTCCAGCGGCCCCGTGATGTCCTCGCGCGTGGCGTCGAGCAGGGCCACCTCGAGGATCGCGCGATTGACGAACCAGTGGATGGCGCTGTTGCGGTAGAACGCGGCCACCGAGTGCTGACCGGGCTCGATCTTGAAGACGGTTTCGGTGCCGCCCACATAGCGGCTGGCCACGCCGCTGTTCTCCAGCACCTTGAGCGTCTGGTCCACACCCGGCTCGGTACGCAGTTCGTCGAGATGCGAGCTGGGCAGGCCGGCGGCCGCCGCGTAGTCGAGCAGCGGGTGCACCTGCTCGTGCACCTCGCGCAAGGTCAGCGCGCGATCGCGCACGCCGAGCAGCGCGAAGGTGACCAGCGCCGGCGCGGTCACCGGCGTGCAGCGGTTGATGCGCTGGAACACCTCGAAGGCGATCTTGGCCACGGTCCACTTGCCGCCGCCGTCGGCGTCGGCTTCGCCCGCGCCGCGCGCCAGCGCCTCCTTCAGCGACAGCGGCTCGCCGAAGCGCACGTAGGCATTGCCGATCCACTTCTGCTGCGTGCGCGCGTAGCCGGCCAGCCACAGCAGGTTCTCGGCGGTCTTGGACGCGCCGCCCTCCTCGGCCGCCATCTTGCGCACCTCGTGCATCTGGTCGTAGGTGGTCGACACCGGCACCAGCAGCATGTCGTCGGCGCCGCCGCTCTCGATGGCCGCCACCAGGTAGCTCAGCAGGCCGTACTTTGGTGGTCGCAGCTTGCCGGTGCGGCTGCGGCCGCCTTCCATGTACCACTCCAGGTTCAGGCGCTGCGAGGCCAGCCAGGCCAGGTACTCGCGCACGACGAGCTTGTAGACCTCGTCGTCCTGGAAGCTGCGGCGGATCAGGATGCCGCCGGAGCGGCGGATGATCGTGCCCAGCGGCCAGAAGCCGAGGTTGTTGCCGCCCAGGATGTGGTTTCGCTTCAGGCCGTGGTCGCGCAGCAGGCGCGACAGGATGAAGGGGTCGGCATAGGAGCGATGCGTGGGCAGGTAGACCAGCGCGTGCTTCTGGTTGAGCGTGCGGAGTCGCGCCAGGGCCTCCGCGTCGGCGTCGACGGTCCAGGCGCGCGTGTGCAGCGGGCCCAGGCCGTAGTCGAAGGCCGCGCCAAAGGCCGGGCTCTGCACCGTGACGATCTCCTCGAGGCCGCGCAGCGCCTCGGCTGCGACGTCCTCGATGCTGCGGTTCAGGGTGGGGGCCAGCTTCGCCACCTGCTCCTGGAAGCGCGCGGTGCGCGCCACGCTGCGCGCCACCTGGCGCCGCTGCAGCAGGGTGGCGGCCACCATCGGATTGAGCGATCCGATGTTCATGCGGCGACCGGGCGCGGCCCGTCCTGCTGCGCTTCGTCGCGCTCCGCCCTGGCCGTCACCTCGAGGATCTGCGCGACGACCTGCGCGGGCTCGTCGTACATCGGCACGTGGCCGGCGCCGTTGACGATGGTTTTCTCGGCGCCGTCGATGCTGTTCATGATGTGCTCGCCGAAGGTCTCGAAGGGAATCACGCGGTCGTGCTCGGACCAGGCGATGCGGATCGGGACGCGCGCCGGGCCGATCGGATCCACCGGGCCGTCGCGGCCCATCGTGCGCAGCAGGCCCAGGAAGGCCCGGCACTTCGTCATCGCGCGCAGCGAGTAGCGGAATTCGTCGGCCGGCACACGGTCGCCGTGCTCCATCGTCTCCTTGCCCAGCAGCTTGCGGAAGCCGGCGAAGCGCAGGAACGGCGAGGCCAGGAACAGGATGATCGGCATCAGCGCGAAGAAGATGCGAAAGCGCCGGCGCAGCCGCGCGAACGCATCCAGCCGCGACCAGCCGCCCGCCGGCGACAGCGCCGTGACCGAGCGCGCGAAGCCACGCCGCGCCAGTTCCAGGGAAAGCCATCCGCCCAGGGAATTGCCGGCGACGTGCGCGGAGGTGAAGCCGCGCTGCTCCATCATCCGGATGACCTGGTCGGCCAGGCCGCCGACCGTCGCGTCGCCGGGCGCCGTGCAGTCGGGACCGTCGCAGTGCCCGGGCAGGGTCAGCGCGATCACGCGGTGATGTGCCTCCAGGGGCTTGAGCACCGGCTTCCACATGTGCCAGCTGCCACCGATGCCATGCAGCAGCAGCAGCGGGGTGCCGCTTCCGCCCTCGTAGGCCTGATCCGGGACGGGCGCTCCGCCCGGGTTCTGTGCGCTCATTCGTTCTCCCCGCTGGCAGGTCGGCGAACGGCCGTCCCGCCCTGTTGATCGTGTGCGCCAGATTAGCCTGCCGGGCCGCCTTCGAACCCCCGCGCTGCCCGGATGCACGGGCGGGCTTTGCGGCCGCGGTCCGGCAATAGTAGTATGGGCCCATACTACTTTGCATACTCCCCCCTTATCAATCCCGCTCATCGAGCGGCAATTCCTCAGGAGAAAGTGTCTTGCGTGGACTCAAGGACAAGGTGGCCCTGGTCACCGGCGCGGCAAGCGGCATCGGTCTGGCCATCGCCAAGCGACTGGCCGAGGAAGGCATGGTCGTCGGCGTGCTCGACATCAATGCCGAGGCGGCCGCCAAGGCGGTGGCCGAGATCCGGGCTGCCGGCGGCAAGGCCGAGGCGGGCATCTGCGACATCACCGACTACGAAGCCGTGAAGACTGCCGTGGCCGACATCGAGGGCCGCATCGGCCCGACCTGGGCGCTGGTGAACAACGCCGGCTGGGACAAGCCGATCCCGTTCCTGAAGACCACGCCGGATTTCTGGCAGAAGGTCGTGAGCATCAACTACATGGGGCCGCTGCACATGACCCATGCCGTGGTGCAGGGCATGGCGGCACGCGGCGGCGGCCGCGTCATCTTCATCGCCTCGGATGCCGGCCGCGTCGGTTCTTCCGGCGAAGTCGTGTACTCGGGCACCAAGGGCGCGACCATCGCCTTTGCCAAGGCGCTGGCTCGCGAGGTGTCGCGCAAGAACGTCACCCTCAACTGCCTGTGCCCCGGACCGACCAACACGCCGGCGATGGATGCCTTCGTCGGCACCGGCGAGGAAGGCCAGAAGATCCGCGACGCCATGGTGCGCGGCGTACCGCTGGGCCGCATCGGCGAACCGACCGACTACCCGGGGCTGGTGGCCTTCCTGGCCAGCGACGATGCCGCGTTCATGACCGGCCAGACCATCAGCGTGTCGGGTGGCCTGACGATGCACGGCTGAAGCCCGCCGCATCGGCGTCGGCTGCAAGGCCCGGACCGCGCGGTCGGGGCCTTTTTGCTGGGCAATCCGGATTCCCGCGGGGCGACCGCGCAGTGCCGCCCCGCCGCTTCAGTCGCCCGCCGCGACCGTGCCCTTCACCGGGTTGGGTCGCGGCAGCAGCCAGACCAGCACCAGCATGCCCAGGATCATCCAGCCGGAGATCCAGAACAGGTCGACGGCAGACATCAGATAGGCCTGCGCGACCAGCTCGCGCGTGACCACCGCGAGCGAGGCGCCGTCGTCCAGGCCCGCGGCGTGGAGCTGCGCGAGGCTGTGCTGCAGGCCGGGATCGAAGGCGCTGCTGGCCTCGGCCAGGCGCGTCTGGTGCAGGGCCTCGCGACGGTCCCAGTACGTGGTTGTGAGCGAGGTGCCGAAGCTCGCGCCGGTGATGCGCAGGAAGTTCGACATGCCGGTGGCGGCCGGAACCTTGTGCACCGGCAGTCCGTCGAGCAGCAGCGTCACCATCGCGATGAAGAAGGTGCCCAGCGCGATGCCCTGGACGATCTGCGGCAGGGTCAGCACCCACAGGTCGGCCTGCGGGCTGAAGCGCGCGCGCATCAGCGACGACGCCGCGAAGGCGATATAGGCGAGCGTTGCGACCCAGCGTGCGTCGCCGCGCGACACCCAGCGGCTGGCCAGGGGTGTGATCAGGATGGCGACTATGCCACCCGGCGCGGTGATCAGGCCGGCCCACGTGGCGGTGTATCCCATCTGGGTCTGCAGCCATAGCGGCATCAGCACCAGCGTTCCGTAGAACATCGCGTAGACGGCAGTCATACCGACGCAACCCAGCGCGAAATTGCGGCTATGGAACAGGGTCAGGTCGACGATCGGATGGGCCTCGTTGAGCTCCCAGATCAGCCAGGCGATGAAGCCGACCAGCGCCAGCAGCGCGAGTGCCAGGATGAAACCGGACCCGAACCAGTCCAGGTCCTTGCCCTTGTCCAGCATGATCTGCAGCGCCCCTACCCACAGCACCGTGAGCAGGATGCCGACGCGATCCACCGGCAGGCGACGCGTCGGTGTCTCCGAGCGGTGCAGCAGCTTCCAGCAGGTGAAGGCGCAGAACGCTCCGACCGGGATGTTGATGAAGAAGATCCAGGGCCAGGTCCAGTTGTCCGAGATCCAGCCACCCAGCAGCGGGCCGCAGATCGGCGCGATCAACGTGGTCATGGACCAGATCGCCAGTGCCGCGCTCTTGCGATGCGGCGGGAAGAGCATCAGCAGCAGGGTCTGCGAGCCCGGGATCATCGGGCCCGACACCGCGCCTTGCAGCACGCGAAACGCCACCAGCGAAGGCAGGCTCCAAGCCAGGCCGCAGAGCAGCGAGGCGACGGTGAACAGCATCACCGCGACGACGAAGGTGCGCACCACGCCGTAGCGCTGCATCAGCCAGCCAGTCAGGGGCAGGCAGATGCCGTTGGAGACCGCGAACGAGGTGATGATCCAGGTGCCCTGGTTGGCGGACACGCCGAGGTTGCCGGCGATGGTCGGGATCGAGACGTTGGCGATGGTGGTATCCAGCACCTGCATGAAGGTGCCCAGCGCCAGCGCCACCGCCCCCAGCGTGCGAAGTCCCGGCGTCAGCTCGATCTGCGCACCCGATGCCGCGGCCGCGCTCATGGTGCGGCCGGTCGTCCCGTGCCGCCGCCCGCGCCCGCGTTGGCCACGATGATCCTGGCGATGCGCGCATCGACCGCCGGATCGGCCGCATCGCTGGCCAGCGCCGCGACGAGGGGCGCCTCGTCCTGCGCCAGCAATGTCCCGGAGCGATCGCGGATGTCCACGCGCACGTCCATCGACAGCCCGACGCGCAGCGGGTGGCGGCGTACCTCTTCCGCATCCAGCGCGATGCGCACCGGCACCCGCTGCACAATCTTGATCCAGTTGCCGGAGGCGTTCTGCGCCGGCAGCAGGGCGAATGCCGAGCCGCTGCCTGCGCCCAGGCCCTCAACGCGGCCGTGGAATTCCACCGCGCCGCCGTAGACGTCGGCCTCCAGCGTGACCGGCTGGCCGACGCGCATCGCCTGCAGCTGCACCTCCTTGAAGTTGGCGTCGACCCATACCTCGGCGAGCGGCACCACCGCCATCAGCGGTGTACCCGGCGCAATCCGTTGGCCGAGCTGCACCGCCCGCTTGGCGACCACGCCGGAAACCGGCGCAACCAGTCGCGTGCGCTGCAGGGCGAGCGCCGCACTGCGGACGCCGGCGGCTGCCGCGAGCACCTGCGGATGGGTCCGCACCGTGGTGCCGGCGGTCTGTGCGTCGATCTGGCGCTGACGCTGCCCGGCCGCCGTCAATGCCGCGCGCAACTGCGTGACCGCGTCGCGCGCATGGCCGATCTCCTCGCCCGACACCGCCCCGTCGGACTCCAGCTCGAGGCGACGTGACAGGTCGCGCTCGGCCTGATCGAGTGCCGCGCGGCGCTCGGCAACCTCGGCCCGGATCTGTCCGCCCTGTGCGTACATCGCGCGCACCGC
>CAMLNE010000042.1 GCA_946481265.1 uncultured Panacagrimonas sp.
CTGCGCGCCGCGGCCGATGTGGATCATGTCCTCGTGGCCCTCGGTCGTGATGAAACCGATGCGGGGACCCTGGCGCTGCAGCAGGCGGTTGAGCGCCACCGTCGTCGAGTAACGGACGATGTCGATGCGCGGCAGCAGTTCCTCGATCGTGAGGCCCACCTTCTCGGCACCCGATTCGACGGCGTTGACGAAGCCGACCGACAGATCGTGCGGCGTCGTCGGCGATTTGACGATGGTGCGCTCGCCGTCGAGCGTGAGCACGAAGTCGGTGAAGGTGCCGCCGACATCGATGTCGATGGAGTTCATCATCGACGTGGTCTTGGTCTTGCTCGCGCTCATGCCACGTCCTCCGCGATCACCAGCTTGCCGTCCTTCACGCCCAGGTCGCCCGACTCGAGACGCTTCCGGAGACTGTCGACATCGAGTTCGATGTCGTGCGTGATGGGATGGCCCGGCGGCAGGTACTCGGTCTCGATCTGCCGGCCGCAGCTCGGGCAGTAGAACTCGAGGATGCGCGACCAGTCCGGGTCGGGCGAAAAGCTGTAGGCGCCCTCCAGCACCGGCGCATGGATCTCGCGCGGATCGCGCTCGGCGACCAGGCAGCCTCTCTTGTAGTTCTCGCGCGCCGAAATCAGCGGATGCTCACAGCTGTGGCAGAGCCACAGCTCGCGGTCGATGTCGAGGTCGAGATACTCGGTGAAGCGGATGCGCGGTGTCACGGTGTGTTCCTCCTCCAACGTCAACGGCTAACGCAGAGGCGCAAAGAACAGCGAAAAGGAGGACGCAAAGAGATTGGAGGAATCTTTACCAACAAATCTTTGCGTCCTTTCTTTTCATCTTTGCGCCTTTGCGCTTGCCTTCATCTTTTAAGGTGCTCGGTGAAGAACTCCGCCGCGACCTTCGCGGACGGCGCCACCCATTCGGGCGTGTAGATCTGGTAATGCGTGATCGGGTACTGCACCCACTTCTTGGGCTCGCCCGCCTTGTCGAACACGGCCTTGTAGCCGTCGATCTTGCACAGGTCGTCCTTCTCGGCACCGATCAGCATCAGCGCGCGCGGCGAGATCTTGTGGACCACGTCGATCGGGCGGTATTCGAGCGTCCCTTCGGCCGACTGCCAGGGAATCTCGCAGTAGAAGTCCGGCATCACCTTGAGCGCTTCGGCGAAGAATTCCTTGGTCTGCGGGCTGGCCAGCAGGCTCGCGGTGTCGGCGCCACTGCCCTTGCCGGTGAGCACGCGCTGCGTGCGGTCCTCGGCGATCTTCGCGAGCAGCGCCTTGCGCTCCTCGGGCGTGCGGATGTCCATCATCAGCCGCCAGCCGTCACCGAAACCGACCTGCCCCACCGCGCACTTCACGCGCTCGTCGATGCCCGCCGTGTAGACGACGTGCGCGCCGCCGTTGGAGGTGCCCCAGATGCCGATCTGGTCCGGGTTCACCTCGTCCTGCGCCTGCAGATAGGTGATGGCGTTGCGGATGTCGTCGATCTGCTCGAGCGCCTGGATGCGCCACTTCGGTCCTTCGCTGCCATTGAAGCCGCGGTAGTCGAAGGTCAGGCAGGGAAAGCCGGCGGCGACGAAGACCTTGGCGTAGTCCGGCAGGATCAGCGGGCGGATGCCGCTGTAGCCGTGACACAGCACGATCCCCGGGCGCTTTTCCCCCTTCTTCATGTCGTCGGGCAGGAAGTAGTCGCCGACGATCTTGAAACCTTCACTGTAGAAATGAACTTCGCGCTGTTTCATCGAAATGCTCCTCGTTCGTGCCATCCGACAGGGATCGGCTGGCACAGAGGTTGGCAGCAAGAAGCAGGCATGACCGCTTGGGGCGAACCCGATGCGCCGGGCCCGCTCAGGCGCCCTTCTTCATCGCCGCGTTGCCGTAGGCGTCGACCGTCAACACCCATCCGGGCGGCACCGGGCAGGTCAGCGTGGCGCCGTTGATCATCGCGGGGCCGGTGACGGTGTCGCCGACATTGAGCTGTTCCCATACATGGGCGGGCAGCGGCTCGGCACCGCGACCGTTGAACTGCATCGGCCGCGTCGCGGGCTTGACGCTCTCGCGCCGCTCATCGCGCTTCTGCAGCTGCTTGGCGCCGACCTCGAAGCGGGCCGTCAGGCGCAGCAGCATCAGCGGCTCGCCTCCCTTGTCGAGACCGGCGGCGCCGATCGCCCGGGTCGCGGCCGCGACGAACTCGCTGGGGCTGCCTGCGCTGGCGGCCTGCGCCAGCTCGAAGCGGCAGCTGCCCGTCACGTTCGCGTCGCGACCGAATTCGAGTTCGTAGCGATAGATCGCGGCGGCCGGGTCGAAGCCCTCTCCCTGCAGATCGCGCACGGCCTGGGTATGCAGGCGCTCGGCAGTCTTGAGGATCGCGTCCTGATGGGCCGGCTGCCACTCGAGGCCGACACCGCGCTCGTACACATGCGCCACATCCGACACCGAGGAGCCGAAGGCGCCGAACACGGGACCGAAGTCGAAGGCAAACGCGCGCGAGATTCCCAGGCGTTCGGCCACCAGCGCGCCGAACATCGGACCGTTGCCGCCGAACGCGAACAGGGCCGGGCTGCCGGCCTCGATCTTCGCCTCGGCCAGGGTGCTGGCGATCAGCTCGGCCATGACGGTGACCGCCTCGTCGCGGATCAGCAGCGCGGCCTGTTCGACCGACAGGCTCAGGGGCTTGGCGATCTTCGAGTCGATCACCTTCCGGGCGTGCTCCACCGAAAGGTTGCGACGCCCCCCCAGGAAGCTGGCAGGGTCCAGGTAGCCGAGCAGCAGGATGGCATCGGTCAGGGTGGCTTCACGCCCTCCCAGCGCATAGCAGGCCGGGCCGGGCGCAGCGCCCTGGCTCTCGGGGCCCAGGCGCAGGCGGCCGTCCTTCACGCGCGCCACCGAGCCGCCGCCGATCGCCGCGGAGCGCAGCATGGCGAACGAGGTCTGCACGGGAATCTCCATGAGATTGCCGCCGCGCTGGTAGACCGGTTCGCCCTTGCGCACGATCGAGCACTTGGTCGTGGTGCCGCCGACATCGAAGCAGACCACGTCCTCGAGCCGGTATTCGCGCGCCACGAAGGCGCCGCCGAAGGTGCCGAACACCGGGCCGGATTCGATCGTGTCGACCGCCTTGGTCTTGCCGATGCGCGCCACGCCGCCGCTGGTCTGGCCGATCAGCAGGGTGCCGCGCCAGCCGAACTCGTCGCGCAGCACGTCCTCCGCCTTGAACAGCGAGGTGGCCAGCCGCGAGTGCGTGTAGGCGTTCATCGCCGAGTAGTGGGCCCGCGTCTGGTCGTGGCCGATCTGCGCCATCTCGGAGCCGAGCAGCACCGGCACGGAACCGATGATGTGGTCCGGATACTGGCTCTCGATCACCTGCTTGATCGCGACCTCGCCGCGGTTGTCGGGAAAGCTGCCGGCCAGCGCCACGCAGATGCGGCGCACGCCGGATTCGAGCAGGGACTTCACGCCGAGCAGGATGTCCTTGGGCTGCGGGTTCTCAGGCAGGCCGATCACGGCGTCGGCGGCGACGAGTTCGTCGATGATCGCGGAGCGGCCCTGGCCGTACAGGTCTTGCTCGTGGCCCCGCGTCACCAGCAGGCCGACCTTGGCGCCGCGACGTTCGGCCAGCACATTGGTGGTGATCGTCGACGACCAGCGGATCAGCGAGACGCGCGGCAGGAATGCCTCCAGCGTGTCGACCCCGTACAGCTTGCCGGCCTCCTTCAGGCAGGCCTGGAACGAGACCGTGAAATCGTGCGGCGTGGTGTCGACCTTGATGCAGTGGCGCGTCGCGCCATCGGTGATCAAGGCATCGGTCATCGTGCCGCCCGTATCGATGTCGATCGTGAGCATCGGCAGACTCTCCTCGTTGCGGTCTCGCGGTCCCGGAAGGACGCGCGGATCGCGTTATCGTTGCAGCAAGGTTAGTCAGCCGGCACCGGGGCCGTCAGCTGGACCGATTCCCTAAGGATCTAGGCGAAAACCCGTAGTGCGGCGCAACACGACCGCGCCAGACCTACAGCAAGCCCTCGGCCACGAGCCAGGCGTGGGAGTCCGCCACCATGTCGCGCAGGGGGCGCGAGTGATAGCCCAGGTCGTGGCGCGCCCGCGCATCGTCGCAGCGGTAGTCGACGGTGAAGACCTCGATGACCTCCGGTGTGTAGATCGTGGAGGAGCCGAGCACGGCGGCGATCTCGGACTGCAGCCGCGCGTAGCGCATCAGCAGATCGTTCGGCAGGCGGCGCGCGACGTGGTCGATGCCAAGGCATCCGGCCATTGCCTCGAGCACCGTGTGCAGGTCCGCCTCGGCGCCGCCGAGGATGTAGTGGGCACCGCGGGCGCCGTGGCTCGCGGCGGCCAGGTGTGCGGCGACCACGTCCTCCACATGACACCAGGTCATGGTCCCGCGATCCGGCGTGTAGGGCATCAGGCCGTCGCGCAGCAGAAAGAAGAATGCGCCCCAGGTGGTGCGATCGTAGGGGCCCAGGATGCCGGCGGGATTGAGGACGGTTGCGTGCAGACCGTCGCGTGCGGCTGCGCGCACAAGCTCCTCAGCCTGCCACTTGCTGCGCGCGTAGTTCATCGTGGACTGCGTCGCCAGCTGCGGCGTGGCCTCGGTGATGATTCCCTCGTGAGCACCGTAGGTCCCCAGCGTCGAGGTGTAGACGAAGCGGCGCGCACCGCGCTCGCGCGCCGCTTCGAGCATGTGCCGCGTGCCCTCCACGTTGATGCGGGTCTGCTCGCGATCCCCGGCGGCCTGGAAACTCAGGTCCGAGGCGACATGGAACACCGCGTCGACGCCGGCGGGCATCGCCGCCCGCACCGAGGCGCCATCGACCAGGTCGCCCACCACCCGCTGCACCGGGAACCGGCCGAGGACGCTCAGGTCGGAGCTGGGACGGTGCAGGACGGTGACGTTCCAGCCAGACCTCACCAGGTGCCCGACCAGGTTGGTACCGACGAAACCGGTGCCTCCGGTCACGAACGCGGTTCGGGTCACGCCGGCCCTCCGTTGCGATGCGCGCGGCCGCGGGCCCTGCGGCATCACGCGGGGTCTGGAATCCGCCACGAGCCTCCTGTACGCGCGCCCGCATGTCAACGCGGCCGGTCCCCTGAAAAAGCCCCGCCGCGGCGGGGCTCCGGGCATCGGCCAGGGCCGGTTCGCTCAGTCGGTGCCCAGCGTGCTGGAGTCGTTGAGACCCAGGAAGCCGTTGTCGCCCGGATCGCGGTTGCGGTCGGTCCCCAGCGTGCTCGAATCGCCGGCGCCGAACAGACCGCCGTCGTTGTCCCGGTTGTCGTCGGTGCCCAGGGTGCTGGAATCGTCCACCCCGAGGAAGCCGTTGTCGTCATCGTCGTTGGTGTCGCGCTCGGTCCCGCGCAGGCGTTCACGACGGCGCTCGCGGGCGTCTTCCAGGCGCGCGAGACGATCCTCGCGGAGTTCCTGGAGCCGTTCCTGGCGCTGCTCGCGCGCGTCCTGCGCATCGGCTGCCAGGGCGGCCAGAAGACCTTGCCGGTCTTGCCTCATCTCTTCCATGCGTTCCCGCCGCTCTTCCCTGGCTTCGCGGGCGTCTTCGGCTGCATCGCGCAGGCCGTCGAGCAGCGCCACGCGGTTCTCGCGTCGCTCTTCGCGGCGTTCCTCGCCCGCCTCGCGCAGGCTCTCGAGCAGGTTGACGCGGTTTTCGCGACGCTGTTCGCGGGCATCGCGCAGGGCCTCGAGCAGCGGCCGCTCACCGCGCTCGAGCCCCGGCAGGGCCGGCAGGCCCTGCTCGCCGCTGGGCTCGAGCAGGGCCAGCAGCCCGTCGCCGCCAAGCAGCGATGCGTCCGAGCCCTCGGTCCGCAGGTTCAGGCGCAGGTTGAGACGGTTGTCGTCGCCCGTCAGATCACCGAGTGCCCCCAGTGTCCCGGTCAAGGTCTGGTCGACGGCGCCGGTGAGGTTGTGCACCAGCCCCTGCAGGCCAGCGCCGTTGCCGATCGGCCTCAGTGCGACGGTCTGGGCCTGTGCCGCGCCGGTGCACAGCATCACCGCCGCGGCGAGCGGCTTCAGGAAAAAGCGTGGGGTTGTCTTCATCGATGATGGCTCCTGGAAACAAGGGAAATGGAACGGCTGACGTTCAGGTTCATCGTCGAGACATCCGTCCCACGATGCGTAGCCGCGGTTTCGCAGGTGCCGTGCCCGCACTGGCGGGGCGCATCGGCCTCCCATCACTGCGCGACGCATAGTCGATGCGGGGCGCCGGCTCGTTTTGCACCGGGCGGACGACCGGAGCGCCCCCGGCCGCGGGTGATGCGAAGCAAGCGCGCGGACCGGCGCGCATTTCATCGAGCGCTGCGAGGCGAAGCCTCGAAGCGTGGCGCTATCGAAGATGCTCAGGGCGGGAATCGAGTCGCGCTCGTGCGTGCTCGGCCCGCCCTGCCCATTCCACGACCGGCTCCAGAGCAAAAAAACCGGCGGCCTCGCGGCCGCCGGCTCGGTCACCTCACCGCAAACTCAGAACTGGTAGCCGATGCGGACCGCCAGCTCGTCAGCGTATTCCAGCGTCTGGATGATGTTCTCGTTGTCGTCTCCATGCAGGTTCCCCTGCAGGAAGTTGTAGAACACCTCGAAGGTCCAGGTGGTGTTGGGCGCATAACGCAGGGCGGGCTGCACCAGGATGCCGCCACGCGTGTCGTAGAGCACCGCCCCATCGAAGCGCCAGGCCAGCGTGGGCGAGGGCTGCTGCATGGCGAACACCAGGCCGTTCCAGCCGCCGTCGACACCGGGGGCGACCCGGTCACGATTACCTCCCATGCCGCTCAGGTGCCGGCCGTACAGGTCAGACTCGGTGCGATGCATCCACTGGAACACCAGGTAGGTCGCCGGGAAGCTCTGGCTGAAGCGCTGGTACTTTTCCAGCACCAGGGCGCCGATCCATTCGTCTTCCTCGATGTACTCGTGCGAGAGCGTCGGGTTGGTGAAGTTGCGATCCGGCGTGAACGTCGCCTCCAGGTTCAGGATCAGCTGGTCGAAGAACGAGCCGGGCGCGGCGCTGAACACGTAGCCCACACCGGCGCCGATGTTGGTCTCGCGCTTGTACTCGCGCGCGAGGTGACCGCGCAGACCCCCGGAGAGCTGGAAGAACAGGTCGAGTTCTGCTGCCGCCAGTTCCTGGGTCGGCACCGAGGCGGCGCCCAGCAGTGCGGTGGCAGGAAACTCGTCGATGCTCGCGTTGAGCCCGGTCAGGCCGTTGAGCCGTGCGTTGCCGGAAAAGGCGAACCATTCCTGCGCCGACACCACGCCAGTCGGATCCACCTCGAAGGCGGTGTCCTGCAGGATCGCGCCCGACCCGGGCAGGGGCGCGATGTCGCGATTGACACCCGCCCGCGTCCAGCGAAACACGCCGTCCGGGTTGTAGCGGCGCGTCACCGCGAACTGCGTGCTCAGCGCACCGAAGTTGCCGCGCGCGCGGATACCGCCGTTGAACTTGTCGTCGTAGTTGACATTCCACTGGTCGTGGATCGTGAACTGCGAGGCGATCGTGTTGTACGGCGTGTTGGC
This sequence comes from uncultured Panacagrimonas sp., assembly GCA_946481265.1. The sequence goes on from CAMLNE010000042.1 coordinate 7,525, forward strand.
GTTGGGATAGATCGTCGGCAGGAAGTGCTGCACGAAGGCGTCCACTTCCCATTGCGTGGAGGCTTGCCAGGTGGTGCGGATGCCCAGCGATCCGATGCGCTCGTCGGCGTATTCCTCGGGCGTGTAATCGACGAACAGGTGACGGCGCAGGTCCAGGCCGTTGGGCAGATCGAGCACGCGGAAGAACAGGGCCTGGCCCCAGGCGATCTGCTGTTGTCCCATGCGAATGAGCAGCGGACCGCTCTGGTAGTCCAGGTACAGCGACTGCAGGTCGACCATGTAGCGCCGGCCCGCGATCTCGAGCGGGTTGGTACTGCCGCCGTCGCGATACTTGCGGTACTCGAAGTACTCGGGTTCCTGGTAGTTGAAGCCCGCCGGATCGGCCCCGGGAACATCGTCCGGATCGAATTCGTCGTAGGGCGCGTAATCGAAGATGCCGCGGACTCGGGCGAAGAGACGGAAGTTGTCGCTCAGCGCACCGGTGAGGTCGAATTGGCCTCGCAGCTGCATGAGGTTCCATTCGTTGTCGGCCGGCTCGCCGCTGCGCACGACGGTATCCGCACTGCCGCCGAGCAGGCTGCTGTCGCGCGCAACCTCCTTGCCGTTGAACGGGTTGCCGCGCTGGTTGACGATGTTCTCGTCATTGGTCGTGCGCAGCGCGGACTCGAAACGGACGAACCCGCCGGTGGTCCACGAGATTCCGCCGCTGTCCTGGGGTTCGGGAGGATCGTCCTGTGCGAAGGCAGGCAGCGCGGCGGCTCCTGTTCCCAACGACAGTGCCGCAATACAACAGCGCATCGCCTTGCCGCCGACCTGAATCGCCATCATCTTCTCCTCTCGAATAGGAGGATGGCGCTCGCCCGGCATTCGGTCGACCGCGCTCGTGCACCGTCCTCATGGACTGCTGTGTGTGTGGCTTGAATCCCCCATGCATTCCGGCTCGCAGGGCGGCCGGATTTCGTTGATTGCGGATCGAGGCGCCCCCAGAGGCCCCTTCGTCCGACCACACTGTAGGACAACTTTTCGGGAAACGGCACTGGCCATCCGCCCGACGGTCGGACAGGGCCGGTCAGGGGTCGATGCGGCTGTCGGCCGCCCCGGCACCCGGGCAGATGAAAAACGAAGTTGGAGCCGGCTTTGCGGCACGCGGCCGCCTACGGTGCCGGGACGGCTGCCCGGCGCCGTTCATCGGGATGGCAGGAAATCCGGGCGGCGGATTTCCTGCCGGTCAGGCCTCAGATGGCCCGCTTCTGCCCCTTCCAGAAGGACTCGCGGATGTCCTTCTTGCGCACCTTGCCGACGGCGCTGCGCGGCAGCGCATCCCAGAATTCGGCGCTCTTCGGGCACTTCACGCTGCCAAGGCGCTCCTTGCACAGCTTGAGGATCTCGGCCTCGCTGGCCTTGGCCCCCGGCTTGAGTTCGACCACGGCCTTGACCGCCTCGCCCCACTTGTCGTCCGGCACGCCGATCACCGCGCAGTCCTGCACCGCCGGATGCGACCAGATCACCTGTTCGATCTCGCTCGGATACACATTGAAGCCGCCCGAGATGATCATGTCCTTCTTGCGATCGACGATGTAGAGAAAGCCGTCGTCGTCGAGATAGCCGATGTCGCCGGTGTGGTGCCAGCCGAAGGCCGAGGCCTCCTTGGTGGCTTCCGGGTTGTTGTGGTAACCGAGCATGACGAGGTTTCCGCGAACCACGATCTCGCCGTGTTCACCGGGCCCCAGCAGCTTGCCGTCGTCGTCCATGATTCCCACCGATGTCATCAGGGTGGGACGGCCGCAACTCGCCAGCCGGTGCTCGAGCTCCGGATTGCCGATCACCTCGTGATCGCGCGGGGTCAGGCAGGTGCACAGCATCGGCGCCTCGGCCTGGCCGAAGGTCTGCGCCATCACCGGGCCAAAGATCTCCAGGCATTGCTTGAGCTTGTCCACCGACATCGGCGCCGCCGCATAGATGAAGGCTTCGAGCGAGGAGTAGTCGTGCTTGCGGATGTCGGGGTGGGCAAGCAGCACGTAGATCGCGGTGGGCGGCAGGAACAGGTGCGTCACGCCCTCCTTCTCGATCGCATGCATCACGTGCTCGGCGTCGAAGTGCGGCAGGATCACGTGCGTGGCGCCCGCCGCCATCAGGATCATCGCCACGCCACCGGCCGCGTGGGTCATCGGCGCGATCACCAGGTGAACCGGCGGCTTGTCGATCGGCAGCGACGAATAGAAGTTGGAGATCATCGTCTCCCAGGTCAGGTGCGACCAGAGCGTGCCCTTGGGCCGGCCCGTGGTACCACCCGAACTGAAGATCGACGCGACCGAATCGCGCGTGGCCGGCACATCCGGATCGGTCTGCGCCGCATTGGCGACCCAGTCCTCCAGGCACAGCGTGTCGGACCCCGGGCTGCGCGCGTCGATGCAGACGTACTGCCGGATCTTCGGGCACTCCTTGCGGAACAGCGCGACGTTGTCTTCGAACTCGGAGTGGTAGAACAGGACCTCGACGTCGCAGTTGTCGAGGATGTACGCGTTCTCGGTGGCCACGTTGCGCGCGTTCACCGGCACCCAGGCGCCGCCGGCGCGCAGGATGCCGAGCAGGCATTCGAAGGCGACGGCGCAGTTGGGGCTATAGACCGCCGCCTTGTGCTCCGGCTTGAGACCATCCGCGATCAGGGCGTTGCCGATGCGGTAACTGCGCTGCTGCACCTCGCGGTAGCTGCGCGTCAGGCTCGCGTCCTTCAGGCAGGCGCGGTCGGGATTGAGGCGGACGCCTCGGTCGAAAAAATCGATGATTCGCATTGACCCTGCTCTCCGGGGGGTATGTCGGGCACGAGCCCGAGCGTGCAGCGCCCGCGTCTGCGGCGCCCCACCTGATTGGACGGTAAGGCGCATGATCCGCACGCGGCTGCGACAGGGACACTTGGGGCGCACCCTAGCCTGCATCTTCGCTTGCCCTGCACTTCCCCACGCCGCTGTTCGCGAGCGGTGACGGCGGGGCTTGCAGGCGGGCGCCACCGCCGCCGGCGTTATCATCCCGGTCCGTTCCCCGGCCTGCCGCACCTGACGGACAATCGCCTTGCAGATGGGCCTCTCCAATGCGCCGCTCGATACGCTGTCCCGATCCGCCGAAACCGACCGGCTGATCTACGAGCAGGTGTTCGACAACGCGCTGGTCGGCATCTGCTGCATGCAGCAGCGGCGTTTCCTGCGCGTCAACGCGCGCATGGAAGAAATACTGGGTTACGGGCCGGGCGAACTGCTCGGCCGCTCGGTGCGCCTGGTCTACGCACGGCAGGAGGATTTCGATGAGGTCGGCCGGGTGATCGAGGCCTTTCCCACCAGCAACCGCTACGTTCACGAGCGGCCGCTGCTGGCCAAGGACGGCTCGCTGCTGTGGTGCCTGATCTCCGGCCGCATGATCGATCCGCGGGATCCGGACACGACCTCGGTGTGGGTGGTGCAGGACATCTCGGCCAAGAAGAAGGCGGAGGACCAGCTCGCCCGCGCCAACCAGCGCCTCGAGCAGATCGTGCAAAGCCGCACGCTGAACCTGCAGAAGACCAACGCCACGCTCAAGCTGGAGGTCGAGCGACGCCGCGAATCCGAGCGGGCGATGATCGAAAGCCGGGAGAAGTACCGGGTGCTGATCCGCAATGTTCCGCTCGGCATCGCGATCACCGATGGCGGCGGCGAAGTGGTCGAGATCAATCCGGCGATGCAGGCCCTGTTCGGCGTCGCCGATCTGGACCGATTCAACACGATGGCGGCCGAAACGGACTGCAACGTGCAGGGCGAGGCCGGATCGGTGAGCCTGCGGGAGCTGATCCACGCCTGCTCACCGAGCGTGACGCGGCGCGTCGAGCACCTGACCGTGCGCTGGACGATGCCGGATGGCGGGTCGCGCTGGTTCGACGTCGCCGGCGTCCGCGTGCCGGTGCGCGACCTCGGCTGCGCGCTGGTGTTTCTCGATCGCACCGAGCAGCGCCGTGCGCGGGCGCGCCAGCACGCCCAGCAGCAGCAGCTGGCGCATGCCACGCGCCTGTCCATGATGGGCCAGTTCGCCTCTGCCCTCGCGCACGAGCTTGGCCAACCGCTCAATGCCTGCATCAGCTATGCCGCCGGCATCGAGCATCGGCTGGGACCGGAGCTGCGCAAGCGCCCCGATGCGCAGGAGGCGTTGTCGCGAATCCAGCTGCACCTGCACCAGGCCGGCGACGTGGTGAAGAACGTGCGTGCCTTCGTGGCCAAGCACAAGCCGGAGGACGAGGAGATCGACCTCGCCGCGCTGGTGCACGGCACGCTCGACCTGTTGCAGATCCAGCTTCGCGAGGCGGCCGTCGCGGTGCGGCTACGCATCGCCGATGACCTGCCGCACCTGCGCGGAACACGGGTCGAGCTGCAGCAGGTGCTGGTCAACCTGCTGGTCAATGCGATCGATGCGATGCGCGAGGCGAACACCCGGCATCCGCGAATCGAGGTCACGGTGTCCCGCATGGGACGCACGCGCGTGCGGCTGGCGGTCGCCGACAACGGGCCCGGCATCCCCGAGGACCTGCACGAGTCGATCTTCCAGCCCTACACCACGACCAAGACAGGCGGCCTGGGCATGGGCCTGATGATGTGCCGCACCATCGTCGAGTCGCACGGCGGCGAACTGCTGGTCGATACGAAGCGGAAGAAGCGCGGCGCCGCCCTGCGCTGCATCCTGCCGCTCCGCCCGGGCCAGCCCTAGATGTCCGACACCGTCCACATCTTCCTGGTCGACGACGAGCCCGACGTCACGCGCGGGCTGTCCTGGCTGCTCGAATCGGTCGGGCTGCAGGCACAGGCCTACCACCAGGCCGACGCCTTCCTGGCAAGCCTGGAGCAGCTCGACGGCCCCGCCTGCGCCGTGCTCGATCTGCGCATGCCCGGCCTGTCGGGCATCGAAGTGATGGAGCGCCTGGTCGCGCGACGGCCGGACGTTCCGATCATCTTCCTGTCCGCGCACGGCGACGTTCCCAGCGCGGTACGCGCGATGAAGCTGGGCGCCTTCGATTTCCTGCAGAAACCTTTCAACCCGCAGCAGTTCCTGGAGTGCATCAACCGCGCGCGGCAGCTGGCGGTGGAGCGTCACGGCGAATGGCTCAAGCGGCGCGACTACGACCAGAGCCTGGCGCGCCTGTCGGCGCGCGAGCGCGAAGTGGTGGAACTGATGCTCGACGGCGGCAGCAGCAAGGAGATCGGGCGCAAGCTCGACATCAGCCCCAAGACCGTCGATGTGCATCGCGCCAACATTCTGCGCAAGCTCGAGGTGGCCAATGCACGCGAATTGACCAGCCGGTTCCGGGCGGCGGTGAAGAAGGACGCCTGAGGGCCCTCCCCGTTCGGGGAGGCGCAAACCGGCTCACCCGAAGGGCATGATCGGGGCATCCGCCATGTCGCGGATCGCGCACCACCCTAACGATTCGAAACAGGAGAACGAACGATGAGCCTCAACACGACGCTGGACCGGCTGCTGACCGATGCCTGTGCCGGCAACCGCATCCCGGGCGTCGTCGCCACGGTGGCCGACGACCAGGGCGTGATCTACGAGGGCGCCGCCGGCCTGCGTTCCTGCGACAAGCCGGAGAAGATGAACGTCGACACCGTGGCCTGGTACGCCTCGATGACCAAGGCGATCACCGCGGCCGCCGCCATGCAACTGGTGGAACGCGGCAAGCTGTCGCTGGAGGAACCGGCCGGCAAGGTCATTCCCGCGCTCGGCAAGGTGCAGGTGCTGGAAGGTTTCGATGCGGACGGCAAGCCCAGGCTGCGTCCGGCACGGGGCACCGTCACGCTGCGCAACCTGCTGACCCACAGCTCGGGCTTCGGCTACGAGATCTGGACCGCCGATGCCGCGCGCGAGCTCGAAAGCCGCGGCGCCGACAACGTCCTGAGCGGCACGCCGGCGACACTCGATCGGCCGCTGCTGCACGATCCGGATACCTGCTGGGACTACGGTGTCGGCATCGACTGGGCCGGCCGCATGGTGGAGGAGGCCAGCGGGCGGCAGCTCGGCGACTTCATGCGCGCCAACCTGTTCGAACCGTTGGGCATGAAGAGTGTCGGCTTCCGGCTCCGCCCGGAGCAGCGCTCCAACCTGGCCGGCCTGCATGCCCGCCTGCCGGACGGCAGCATCGTCCCCAATCCGATGGAAATCGGCCAGGAATCGCCGGTCGAGATGGGCGGGCATGCGCTCTACGGAACCCTGCCCGACTACCTGCGCTTCACCCGCATGATCCTGGGTGGCGGCATGCTCGAGGGCAGCCGGGTGCTGGAAGCGCGGACAGTCGCGACCCTGTCGCAGAACCACCTGGGCGAGCTGCTCGTTCCCCCGATGCCGGCGGCGCCCCCGTATTCCAATGCAGTGGAATGGTGGCCGGGCATCCCCTGCAAGTGGGGCCTGAGCTTCCTGATCAACACCAAACCCACTCCCCAGGGCCGCTCGGCGGGCAGCCTGTCCTGGGCCGGCCTGGCCAACAGCTACTATTGGATCGATCCGGTCAAGAAGCTGACCGGGGCGGTTTCCACCCAGATCCTGCCCTTCTACGATGCTCCGGTGGTGCAACTCTTCGGCGATCTCGAAACCGCCGTCTACCAAGCCCGGAGCTGAATCGGACGCACAAAAAAAGACGCCACCTTTCGGTGGCGTTGAGTGCGGTCCCGCATGAGGCGGGACTGGAGGAGACCGTCCGACTTGCTGATTTCACTCGCTTTCTGCGGTGGTGAAACCTCTGGGTGCGGCATCGAAGACCAGGTTCCCTGGCGTTGCGGAGGAGCCCTTGCTCCGTCTGCCGCGCTTCGATGAGATGTACTCTACGCCTCGTGCTGCACTGCATCAATTGAGTTGTTCTAGCGGCCTTGTTTAGAAAATCTTAACTACGAAATGCGGCTTCCCCCTCTCAATGCGCTTCGCGCCTTCGAATCCGCTGCCCGGCATCTGAGCCTGCGCAAGGCGGCCGCCGAGTTGCACGTGACGCCGGCGGCGATCAGCCACCAGGTCAAGTCGCTCGAACTGGCGCTCGGCGTGTCGGTGTTCAAGCGCCTGCCTCAGCATGTCGAACTGACCCCGGCCGGCGAAGCCCTGCTGCCCCGCCTGAGCGCCGCCTTTCAGCAGATGAGCGACGCGGTGAATGCGGTCCAGCGGCTGCAGCATTCCGGTCGGGTCACGGTCGCCGCACCGCCGGCGCTGGCCGCCAAATGGCTGGCGCCCCGCCTGCACCGCTTCGCGGCCCTGTATCCGGACATCGACATCAACATCACCGCCGACGGTGCGCTGATCGACAGCGTGCGCGAGGACAGCGGCGATCGCGGCAACCTGCTGGAGAACGCCGACCTGGCGATCCGCTCCGGCCACGGCGAGTACGAGGGCTATGTCGTCGAGCGACTGTTCCAGATCCATGCGATCCCGATGTGCAGCCCGCGTCTGCTGACCGGCCCGCATCCGCTGCGCGAACCGATGGATCTGCGCCACCACACGCTGCTTCACCACGCGACCGGCCTGGACCAGACCGACGCGGAACGGCCGAACTGGAGCGTGTGGCTGAAGGCTGCCGGCGTGCGCGGCGTCAACCACCGGCGGGGACCGATCTTCAACCAGGTGGCGATGGCGATGGAGGCGGCGGCAGACGGATTGGGCGTGGTGCTCGGCATTCCGGTGGTCGCCGCGGCCGATCTCGAATCCGGCCGCCTGGTGATGCCCTTCGCGCTGAGCCTGCCGATTGCCGCTTCCTACTTCCTGATCCACAGCCGCAAATCGGCAGGCGACCCCAGCGTGGTGGCCATGCGCGACTGGCTGCAGGCCGAGGCCCGCAGCGAGCGCGGGGCAGAGCCGCCGGTACAGCAGCCGCGCGCCGACTGAGCGCCGGATTCCCGGTCAGTCGGCGCCGAAGTCGACCGACTCGAAACAGAACGCCATGGTGAAGCCGCCGTCGATGGCGATGTCCTGCCCGGTGATATAGGACGAGTCATCGCTCGCAAAGAACAGCACCAGCCGCGCGACCTCCTCGGTCCGGCCGAAGCGGCCCAGCGGTGCCATCTGCCGAGAGCGACGCGCGAACTGCGGCTCGACCATGTCCGGGCTGCGCCAGCGCGGCGTCTCGATGATGCCCGGGCAGATCACGTTGGAACGCACGCCGCTCGGACCGAAGCGCTTGGCCAGCTTGCGGCTCAGGCCCAGCACGCCGGCCTTCGCCGCGCTGTAGGCCTCGCTCGCGAACTCGATGCCCAGGCGCGCGCCTGCGATCGAGGCATTGCTCACGATCGCGCCATGACCGGAGCGCGCGAGAATCGGCGCAGCCTCGGTGGCCGCCGCCCAGTACGCACTCAGCCCGCTTTCGAGCATCAGGTTCCAGCGCTGGTCCTCGGTGAAGTCGGCGCTGGGATTGGTCATCGCGTTGTTGAACAGGATGCCCAGCCCGCCGAGCGTGGTGTCGGCGTCGTGCACCATGCGGCGCACCGCCGCACGGTCGGTCACGTCGACATGTCGGTAGTGCGCCATGCCGCCGGCCGCGCGGATCTCCTTGACGATCCGCTCGCCGGCGGCGTCGTCGATGTCGGCGATCATCACCGCCGCCCCTTCGGCTGCCAGCAGTCGGGCGCTGGCCTCGCCGATTCCCGAGGCGCCACCCGTCACCAATGCCTTGCGGCCTTCCAGTTTCTTGTCCTGCGTCATCGCGTCACACCCGGGCCGTCGTGCGGCGCCTTGAACAGTTCTTCGAGTCGATGGTCGGCCTCCGGATAAGGCGGCCGGCGCTTCTTGAGATTCTCCGCCAGGTACACCGCGGCTTCCTCGCGGTCCTTGCGCAGCTCAGGATAGTACTTGTCGAAGATCCGGTCCGTGTACGCAACGAGATTCGGCTTGGTCTTCGGGTACTGGCCGATGGGACTCGGAAACGGCGTGAACATCACGTGCACGAGGCCGGCATACACATTGGCATCGAGCGAACTCGGCCTGTCACCGAACAGATAGGGCTTGTCGCCAAGCAGGTCCGACATGGCGTCGGTCAGCCTGGCCGCGATCATCTCCACTTCCTGCTCGCTGTTGCGGCCCGTGCCGTGGTGCCAGAACTGCGTCAGCAGGTGGTCACGGAAGTCCGCCACCGGCTTGGCGCGCTGCTCGACCGGCAGCCAGGCCAGGAACTTCACCCACAAGGGATCGTAGATCGCGAAGTCCTCGTCACGACGATAGCGCGTCTGCACGACGATCCAGTACCAGAATTCGCCGATGGCGCGGTTCATGATCGCCGCCTGCGCCTTCTGCTCCTTGCTCAGCCAGCCGTCGAGCGGATCGCCGTACTTCTCTTCCAGGTAGTACTGGATCAGCTGCGTGTCGGACACGTCGGTGCCGTCGGTATCGACGATCCACGGCAGCTTGCCCTTCGGCGTGGCCGTGAGGTCGCCGCGGTACAGGATCTCAGCCTTGAACGGGATTTCCGCCATGCGCAGGTAGGCGTCGGTGAACGACACGAACGGGCTCATGTCCGAACAACCCCAGGCCGGCAGGTAGCCGTACATCTTCATCATGGGTCTATCTCCTCTTGTCACTTTCAAGCTCCGTTCCGCCGTGCGAAACGGAGTCCTCGGATTTCACCAGGGCAGCGACTGGCCGTTGGCGTGGCGGAAGCTGCCCGTCGTCTCGAGGCTCAATTCGTCGAGCCTCGCGATGAGTCCCTTTGCGGCGACCTCGGGCTCCACCAGCATGCCGACGGTCGCCTGGTCGGTCAGTGCCGCCGTCATCTGCGTGCGCACGCTGCCCGGATGCAGGCACATCACGGCGATGCCACGCGGCTTGAGCTCGTGCGAGAGATTGATCCCGGCCATGTTGGCCGCCGCCTTGGAGATGCGGTACCCGTAGAGCCCACCGCTGCCGTTCTCGCTCAACGAGCCGACTCGACTGGTCACCAGGCCGATCTTGCCGCCCTTGCCCATGCGCGGCAGCAGGGCCTGGGTGACGCGCAGGGGCCCGAGCGTGTTGACGTCGAACTCCCTGTGGAAGGCGTCGAAGTCGAATTCGCCGAGCTTGCGTTCGATCACGAGTCCCGCGTTGTGAACGAGCACGTCGACCTTGCGGTCGCCGATCTGGCGCAACAGTTTCTGCACCGCCGCATCGTTCGTGATGTCGATTCCCGGTGCGACCTCGACTCCCTTCGCGGTGAGCTCCGCGGATTCGCCGAAGCAGGCCGCGATCGCGGTGTCACCGCGGGCGGCAATCTGCACGCTCATTGCGGCGCCGATGCCGCGGTCCGCTCCCATGATCACCCATGTCGCCATTCGCAGTGCTTTCCCTTGCTGACGCTGTGTTGATGCTGAAATCCAGGGCGGCCGTCAGGCCGCCTTGGCCT
>CAMLNE010000043.1 GCA_946481265.1 uncultured Panacagrimonas sp.
GCCGCTCCCAGCGCGAGCGCCACCCCATAGGCGATCGCCCGAATCGCCCCCTTCAGCAAGGTCGAATCGCGGCGCAGGACTCCCATCGCCAGTGACACGATCGGCGACATCAGCGGCGCCAGCACCATGGCGCCGATGATCACCGCGGGACTGTTCAGGATCAGGCCCAGCCCGGCGAGCAGGGTCGCGGTGACCATCAGCACCACGTAGTCCGGCGTCACCCGCGCATTGTCGCGCAGCAGCAGGAACAATTCGCGAAAATCCTCCTCGAGCGCATGCGTGAACAGCGGAAGGCCCTCGCGCAGCGAGGCCAGGCGCAGCTCGTTCTCGGGCAGGGTGCGCAGTCGCAGCGAGTCGCGCGACTCGGTGCCGACCGGGTGATTGTCGACGAACGCCGGTCCCGGACGTACGCGCAGGTCCTTGGCCGACACCGAGAACTCGATCCGATTCGCCTGCCGTCGGCGACCATCGATGCGGTATGCCAGCGGCTGCTCGGACTCGATCGACAAGCGCCGCGACCGCACGAACGACAGGGCGCGCGGCAGGCTCGTGCCACCGAACACCGCGCGCAGCAGCACCGCCAGGTAGGCGCTCACCGAGGCCGGTGCGAACAGCATGGCGGACAGCCGCGCGTCGCGCGCGGACAGGCGCTCCCCCATCAGGGCTGCGCTGATCTTGTCGATATCGTTTTCCATCACGACGATGCCGGTCACGGCGCTGCGACGCGGCTTCTCTTCCTCGCCGATGTGCAGCTTGACCGAGCTCGGCCGGATCGCCAGCAGGCGCCGCGCCGCGCTCCAGAACACGCCCAGCGCCATCCAGGCACGTCGCCAGCGTGTGGGCTGCATGCGCAGGAAGGCGCGACCGCGCTGATCCAGGAACGGAACGTCGCCGATCGCCACGGCGGTGAGCACCAGCTCGCCGTTGCAGCGCGTGACATCGATCGCCACCGGCTCGGCGTCGAGTGCGCAGGTGACCTGTGCGTCGGTACCGCGCGGCAGGTCGAACAATCGCGGCAGCATCGAACCGCGCGTGGGCAGGAAGGCGACCGTCGCATGCGCCGCGATCGCCTGTTCCAGCAGCGCCGGCAAGGCCTCGTCACGAACCGCCAGCACCCAGTCCAGGGGCAGGCCCTCCGGATCGATCGGGGCACCGGCGTCACGTTCGACCAGCGGTATGCGCCGCGTCGCCGCCGCGCGGCGCAACGTCTCCAGCGCCGGATGTCCGTCCTCGCACAGCAGCAGCACCGGTCCGCCTGGCGTCCCGGTCGGGTTCGTTTCATTCATGAGCGTCGACGCTGGCGTCCTGTCCCCGGATTCCCTGATGAATTCGCGCGTCGCTTCTGGCGACCGGTCTGCGACGGGGCCACGCGCGGCGGTGCGCCATGCCGGCCAGTGCTGGGCAGGCGCAATGCCGCCAAGTGCGCAGAGACGCCGCAAATCCGTGTACAAACTTTTGAAGCAGGACCCTAGCACGCGCTGCGCGATGCGCGATCGGGGGCACGTCATGGCGGTCCGACCGGTGGCCTTGAAGGGGTCGCGGTGGAGGCGTAGAACCAATGCAACTGCATGGAGAAACGATTCCCCGCCAGCAACGGGGAGGAGGCGGGAAATGGCCGAATGGTTGCGTGAGATGTCCGTCGGCGAATGGTACGAGGCCGGCGATCGGCCCTTCGAGATCGTCGGGGTGGATGCGCAGGCCGGCATCGTCCTCGTCCAGCATTTCGACGGCTCCCTCGAGGAGTTCGACTTCGACAGCTGGCTCGAACTCAACGCGCGTCCCTGCGCGGCACCGGAAGACATATCCGGCGCACTGGACCTGGACCGCGACGACGTCTACGACCACGACACACCGCACACGGGTCTCAACGGAAGCCTGCTGGACGAGCTCGGCTCGCGGCTCGACGACTACTAGACGACTACTAGCATGCCAACTGCAGTCCGTACGCCGCCGCGCGCGTCGTCCGATCGCGTCGGCGTCTACGCGGGGTCGTTCGATCGGCCCACGACCAGCCGGCGGTCCAGCCACACGATCAGCAGCAGCGCCGGGATGCCCAGCGCCGAGGTGTAGAGAAAGAATCCCGGCCAGCCCAAGGCCTCGGACACGTAGCCCGAAGCGCCACCGAGCAGCTTGCCCGGCAACGTGAACAGCGATGAGAACAGCGCGTATTGCGTCGCGGTGTATGCCGTATTGGTCAGGCCCGAGAGATACGCGATGAATGCCGATCCGGCGAAGCCCGAGGCGAGGTTGTCGCCACTGATCACCATCGCCAGGCCTGGCACGCTCGCCTCCCCGTGCATGGCGAGCGCGGCGAAACCGAGATTGGAGACGATCACCAGCACGCCGCCCGCCATCAGCGATCGTGAGGCGCCGTAGCGCGCCACCGCGATGCCGCCGAGAAACGCGCCGACGATGGACAGGACCACGCCGTAGAGCTTGGCGATGGCAGCGACCTGCTTGAGCGTGTAGCCCAGCGCCAGGTAGAAGGGGTTGGCCATCGACCCCATGGTGATGTCGGTCAGGCGGAACAGGCCGACGAAGCAGAGGATCGCCACGCCCAGTTGCAGGCCGTTGCGCTGGAAGAAATCCAGGAAGGGACAGACCACCGCCCCGACGAACCAGGCGCCGGCATCGCGCAGTCCGGCCGGCCAGTGTCCCCTGCGCTCGATCCAGGACAGTACCCGCGCCTCCGACTGCGGGGTGCCGCGCTGGCCGGGCTGCGGTTCGGGCACGCATAGCGTGGTCAGGACCCCGACCAGGGCCAGGCCGGCCATCGCCAGGTAGGCCACGCGCCAGCCGTATTCGGCGGCCAGGTACAGGCAGCCGGCGCCGGCCACGATCAGCGCGATGCGATAGCCCAGCTGGTAGGACGCCGACATCGCGCCCTGCAGTTCGAGCGCGGTCGCCTCGATGCGCCAGGCGTCGATGGCGATGTCCTGCGTGGCCGACGAAAAGGCCACGAGCAGCGCATAGCCGACCATGGCGCCGAGCTGCGTGGCCGGATCGAGCTGCGCAAGCCCGGCCAGGCCGGCCGCCATGCCGAGCTGCGCCAGCAGCATCCAGGAGCGGCGGCGTCCGAGCAGGCCATGCAGCAGCGGCAGGCATAGGCGGTCCACCACCGGCGCCCAGAAGAACTTGATCGAATACGTGACACCGACCCAGGACAGCAGGCCGATGGTGCCGCGCTCGATTCCCGCCTGGGCCAGCCAGGCCGACAGGGTGGAGAACACCAGCAGGAACGGCAGGCCCGCGGAGAAGCCCAGGAACAGCATCGCCGCCACGCGGCGGTGCAGGTAGATCGCCAGCGCGTCGGACCAGCCCGCCACCGGGCCGGTGCGCTCAGTCGGCATAGTCGACGGTCAGCGGCGCATGGTCCGAGAAACGCGTGTCCTTGTAGACCTTCGCCGCCTTGAGCCTGTCGGCCACTCCCGGCGTGCACAGCTGGTAGTCGATGCGCCAGCCCACGTTCTTGTTCCAGGCGTCGCCGCGGTTGGACCACCAGGTGTAGAGCTCGCCCTCGCCGTCCGGCTGCAGGCGGCGGTGGGCATCCACCCAGCCCTGTTCACCGAGCACGCGCGTCATCCAGGCGCGCTCGTGCGGCAGGAAGCCCGAGTTCTTCTGGTTGGATTTCCAGTTCTTCAGATCACGCTCGGTATGCGCGATGTTCCAGTCGGCGCAGACAACGTAGTCACGCTCGCCCTTGGCCCACAGCGCGAGCACCGGCAGGAAGAATTCCAGGAAGCGGTCCTTCGAGGCCTGGCGCTCCGGGCCTGCCGAGCCCGAGGGCAGGTACAGCGAGACCACCGAGAGCTTGCCGAAGCGGAACTCCAGGTAGCGACCCTCGTCGTCGAATTCCGGCACGCCGAGCGAGTCGAGCACCGCATCCGGCGCCTGGCGCGAGTAGATCGCCACGCCCGCGTAGCCCTTCTTCCGGGCGCTGTTGAAGCGCACGGTCCAGCCAGCCGGAAAGAAGACATCCGACTTCTCGATATCCGCGAGCTGTGCCTTGGTCTCCTGGATGCAGAGCACATCGGCCTGCTGCTGCGGCAGCCATTCGAACAGGCCCTTGGAGGCGGCGGACCGGATGCCGTTGGCGTTGAGGGTGATGATGCGCATGGGGTCGGGGAGGCTGTTGCTGCGGGTCGACGCGGCGCGCCGGCGGCCCCGTGGCATGCGTCTCGGGCTGGCCCGCGGGCCGGGGCATGTTCCACAATCCGCCGCTCAAAAGCGACCCGCCCCATGCACGACTACCAACGTCACTTCATCGAGCTGGCCCTGGCCCACGAGGTCCTGCGCTTCGGCCGTTTCACGCTCAAGTCGGGACGCGTCAGCCCCTACTTCTTCAATCTCGGGCGCATCAGTTCCGGCGCCGCCATGCTGCGCCTGTCGCAGGCCTATGCCGACTGCCTGCAGGCCAGCCAGCTGGATTTCGACATGCTGTTCGGTCCGGCCTACAAGGGCATCCCGCTGGTCGCGACGGTGGCCTGCGCGCTCGCGCGGTCGGGCCGCGACGTGCCCTACGCGTACAACCGCAAGGAGACCAAGGACCACGGCGAGGGCGGATCGCTGGTCGGCGCCCCGCCCGAGGGGCGGGTCGTGATCGTCGACGACGTCCTCACCGCCGGTACCGCGCTGCGCGAGGCCATCGGCCTGCTGCGCGCCGCCGGTGCGCGTCCGACCGCCGCGCTGGTCGCGCTCGATCGCCAGGAGACAGGTCCTTCCGGCCGCTCCGCGGTGGCGGAGCTGGAACGGGAAAGCGGTGTCCGCGTGATCCCGCTGGTGACGGTGACCGACGTCATGGGCTTCCTGGCCCAGGATCCACGGCACGCCGCGACGCTCGCCGACATGCGCGCCTACCAGGAACGCTACGGCGTACACTGAATCGGACGCGGCCGCGTGACCGACACGACACATGAGAGCTGATTGCCCGGTATCCAAGTTTCCATGGCCCGGTGTCATTGCCGCCCTGATGGCGCTGTCGATCACGGCTGTCGGCCACGCGCAACCCAGGGACGGCAGGCGCCTGGTCTGCTGGCAGGACGACGCCGGGCGGCGCGCCTGCGGCGACTCGATCCCGCCCCAGCACATGAACAAGAAGAGGATCGTCCTGGACTCCGCCGGCCGCACGGTCAAGGTGATTCCCGGCACGCTCACGCCCGAGGAGCGGGCCGCGCAGGAAGCCAGGGCGCGCGAGGAAGCCGCGGCCAAGCGCATGGCCGAACAGCAGGCCGCCTATGACCGCGCGCTGCTGGCCACCTACAGCAAGCCGCAGGAACTGGCCGCGCTGCGCGACGATCGCCTCGCCGCCCTCGACACCCGCATCGAACTCTCGGAATCGGCGGCCCGCCGCACCACGGTTTCCGTTGCCGAACTGCGCACCCGACTCCCCGAAGCGGGCTCCAGCCACAAGGCCGACCCGCGGCTGCTCAAGCAGATCGCCGATTTCGAGGAAGCGCTGGCCAGCACCCAGCAATCCCTGGCCGAGCAGCGCCGCAAGCGCGAGGCGCTGTGCGCCAGCTTCGAGCACGACATCAAGCGCTTCCAGGAGCTGAAGTTTCCGGCGGTGATCTACGACAGCCCCTGCCCGCCGCCGGGAAGCCTGACGCCGGAGAGCCGGGCGCCGCTGGCGGGCCCGTGAACAGCATGCCGGCTGCGTAGTGCCGGCCGTGCGGTCGCCGCCCTTTCGCCCCGACCGGCTCAGCCGCGGATCAGCGTGCCGACGCCGGCGTCGGTGAAGAGCTCCAGCAGCACCGCGTGCGCCACGCGGCCGTCGATGATCACCGCGTTGCGCACCCCGCTGTTCACCGCGTCCAGCGCGTAGCGCACCTTGGGCACCATGCCGCCGGAGATTGTGCCGTCGGCGATCAGCGCCTCGACCTCGGCCACCGATACCCCGGTCAGGACCTTGCCCCGGGAATCCAGCACGCCGGCGATGTTGGTCAGGAACATCACCTTCTCGGCCTGCAGCACCGCCGCCAGCTTGCCGGCGGCCACGTCGGCGTTGATGTTGAACGCCTCACCGTCCTGGCCCACGCCGATGGGCGCGATCACCGGGATGAAGCCGCCCGCCTCCAGGTGCGTGATCACGCGCGGATCGATCTTCTCGATCTCGCCGACCTGGCCGATGTCCTGACCCTTCACGATCAGCTTGCGCGCATGGATCATCGCGCCGTCCTTGCCGGTCAGCCCCACGGCGCGACCGCCCTGCTGGTTGATCGCGGCGACCACCGCCTTGTTGACCAGGCCGCCGAGCATCATCTCGACCACGTCCATGGTTTCGTCGTCGGTCACGCGCATGCCCTCGACGAACTCGCTCTTCTTGCCCAGGCGATCCAGATGCGCCCCGATCTGCGGGCCGCCGCCGTGCACCACCACCGGGTTCATGCCGACCAGCTTCATCAGCACGATGTCGCGTGCGAACGACGCGATCATGGTGTCGTCGCGCATCGCGTTGCCACCGTACTTGACCACGAAGGTCTTGCCCGAGAAACGGCGGATGTACGGCAATGCCTCGGTCAGGACGTGGGCGATGTCGTGGGCGTTGGCGAGGTCGAGCGGCATGGGTCTGCGGGTTCTTGCGACGGGCGGGCGCGCCGCGATTGTAAGGAATGCCCGGCCACCCCGGCCGCTGCGGCGCCGCGCATCCTTCGCTACGCTCGGCGGCACCTCTCCCGGCGACCACCATGGCCCTGCCCGATCCGACCCGCCGCCGCCTGCTGGCCGGCCTGCCCGCCTCGCTGGCCGCCGCCAGCGTGCTGGCGGACGAGGCGCCGGCGCCGGCCTCATCGGCCTCACCTGCGGCAATCGAGGCCGACGTCGTGATCGTCGGCGCCGGCATCGCCGGGCTGGTGGCCGCACGCGCGCTGGAGCGGGCCGGGAAATCCGTGATCGTCTGCGAGGCGCGCGACCGCGTGGGCGGCCGCGTCTGGAGTCACGAACTGGCGCCTGGCGTGTTCGCCGAGCTCGGTGGCACCTGGGTGGGTCCGACGCAGGACCGCGTGCTGGCCCTGATCGAGGATCTGGGCCTGACCCTGTTCGACCAGTACACCGAAGGCGAGACGGTCTATGTCGCGCGCGGCGAGCGCAAGACCTTCCGCGACAAGCCGCCGTTCGGCGCGGCGCCACCCGATCCCCTGATCCTGCCCGACCTCGCGATCGTCTCGACCTGGATCGACCGGCTGGCCCGGACCATCCCGGTCGGCGCGCCGTGGAAGGCCGAGGACGCCGAATCGCTTGATCGGCAGACGCTGGAGAGCTGGCTGCGCGCGCGCACGCTCAACCTGCTGGGCCAGTCGGAGAAGAATTTCTCCGCCGGCTTCGAAGCCTTGTTCGGTGCCGAGTCGCGCGAGATGTCGGCCCTGTTCGCGTTGCACTACGTCGCCTGCGCCGGCAGCGAGGGCGTGCCCGGATCCTTCGAGCGCCTGCTCAATACGCGCGCCGGCGCTCAGGAAAAGAAGATCGTCGAGGGTGCGCAGTCGATCTGCGTGCGCCTGGCCGCGCAACTGAAACCCGGGCGCCTGCACCTGTCCTGCCCGGTGCGCAGCATCGTGCAGCACGGCGACGGCGTGGACGTGGGCGGCCCGTCCTGCGCGCTGCGCGGCAGGCACGTGATCGTCGCCGTTCCGCCCACACTGGCCGGTCGCATCGCCTACGACCCGGCCCTGCCGGTGGCGCGCGACCAGCTCACGCAGCGGCTGGGCATGGGCTGGCTGATCAAGTGCGAGGCGCTCTACGACACGCCCTTCTGGCGCGCCGACGGCCTCAACGGTTCGGCGGTGGTCAACGACGGTCCGGCACGCAGCATCTTCGACGTCTCGCCGCCCGATGCCAGCCGCGGCATGTTGCTGGGCTTTGTCGGCGGTGACGCCGCCCGCGAGCATTCGGACGATCCCGAGCGCCTGCGGCAGGCGGTGATCGACAACTTCGTGTCCTGCTTCGGCGAACAGGCACGCGAGGTGCGCGAGTGGCACGTGGCCGACTGGGGTCGCGAGGAATGGACACGCGGCTGTCCGACCGCCATCGCTCCGCCCGGCCTGCTGACCGCCTATGGGCCCGCGCTGGCGACACCGGTCGGCCGCATCCACTGGGCCGGCACCGAAACCGGCGGGTACTGGACCGGGTATATGGATGGTGCGGTGCGCTCCGGCGAACGCGCGGCACGCGAGATCCTGGACACCTGAGGTCTGCGCGCACGGTGATCGCCGCCACTTGCGCGAGCGCGGCAAAAGCGGAAGCATCGGTTCCCCTTTGATTCGACGAGCCGGGAGCCGCGACCATGAAGCTCTACAACTGGCAATTTGCACCCAATTGCCGTCGCGTGCGCATGTTCATGCTGGAAAAGGGACTCGATCTGCCGGCGATCGAGGAGGTCATCGGCAGCGGGCTGCGCCTGCTGCCGCAGTATGTCGATACCTGGCCGCATGCGATGGTGCCGATGCTCGAACTCGACGACGGCACGCGCATCGGCGAGGCGATGGCGATCTGCCGCTATCTCGAGGACGAGTACCCGGAGCCGAACCTGATGGGCCGCGACGGCCGCGAGAAGGGCCTGGTCGAGATGTGGGAGCGGCGCGCCTACGACGAATGCATGATCGGCACCGCGGAAGTGTTCCGCAATTCGCATCCCGAGTTCGTCGATCGGGGGATTCCGGGAACCACCGAGCCGGTGCCGCAGATCCCGCAGCTGATCGAGCGCGGCAAGGGCCGCGTGCGGCGCTACTACCGCAAGATCGAAGCGCAACTCCGCGACAACCGCTTCATCGCCGGTCCGCGCTTCTCGGTGGCCGACATCACCACGCTGTGCTCGGTGGATTTCGCACGTGCCGTCGACATGCCGATACCGCCGGACTGCAAGGGCGTGGCGCGCTGGCACGAGGAAATCTCGGTACGGCCAAGCGCACGGAGCAGTCTCTAGTCGCCATGGACCTGATCTCGCTCAAGGGCAAGCGCATCCTGCTCACGCAGGCCGCCGAATTCATGGGGCCCACCCTGATCCCACTGCTCACGCAGCTCGGCGCGACCGTGATCGTGGACGACCGCGCACTGACCGATCCTGCCCTGCCCGCCGAACTGGTGCGCACCGCGGGCCACGTCGATGTGCTGATCGCCCACCTCGGCTCGCCGCGCCAGCAGCTGCTGGTCACCGAGGGCACCGAGGAGGACTGGCGCTCGATGTTCGCCGAGCTGGTCGATCCGCTGCCGCGCCTGGCGCGCGCCGTGCTGCCGCAGATGATCGAGCGGCGCTCGGGCAAGATCCTGGTGATGGGCAGCGCCGCCGCGCTGCGCGGCATGAAGCGCACCTCGTCGTACAGCGCGGCGCGCGGTGCGCAGCTGGCCTGGGCGCAGGCGGTGGGCGTGGAGATGGCGCCGCACAACATCCAGGTCAATGCCATCGCGCAGAACCTGGTCGACAACCCCACCTACTTCCCGCCGGAAGTGCAGGCGCTGCCGAAGTTCAAGGAGCGCATCAAGTGGGAGGTGCCGCTGGGGCGGCTGGTCTCCGCGCAGGAGGACGCGCACTTCGCCGCCTATCTGTGCAGCGAGGCGGCGAACTGCTTCGTCGGCCAGGTGTTCCCGGTGTGCGGTGGCTGGGTGCCCCGATAGGGATTTCGAAGTCACGGCGGGCGCCCGGAGCCCCGCGCATCCATCCGTACGCGGCGGCGCCTGCGCTGGCGGGCTCGTCCAGGCGGCCGTGTGCTCGCGGCGCCTGCGCCGCGCCTTCCTAGATGCTCGCGGCCAGCGCCCGAGTCGGCGGCGTGCGCAGGGTGTGACGCAGTGACAGCCAGCCGAGCAGGCTCACCAGCAGGCATCCGCCGAGCGCACCGGCCAGCCACAGCGGCAGGCTGAAGACGTACGGCAGCTCGAACACGCGGCGCGCCAGGCCCCAGCCGATCGCCTGCGCCGCCGCCGCGGCGACGATGCCCGCGACCAGGCCGAGCACGGCGTACTCGGCCAGCAGCCCGAGCACGATCGTGCGATCGCCGGCACCGAGCGCGCGCAGCAGGGCGGTCTCGCGCACGCGATCCGCACGTGTCCCCTCGATGGCGGCCAGCAGCACGGCCAGGCCGGCGGCGAGCGTGAACAGGAAGATGAATTCCACCGCGCGCACCACGCGATCAAGGATGCCGCGCACCTGCGCCATCGCCGCGTCGAGATCCAGCGCGGTGACATTGGGGAACTGCGTGATCAGTTCGCGCAGCAGCGGGCGCTGGTCGGGCGCGAGGTAAAAGCTGGTCAGCCACTGCGCCTCGCTGCCCTCGATCAGGCCCGGCGGAACGACCAGGAAGAAGTTGGGGCGAAAGCTGTCCCAGCTGACCTTGCGCACGTTGTAGACGCGCAGCTCGACGCTGCGATCCGCGATCTGCAGGGTCAGCGTGTCGCCGATCTTCAGTTCCAGGCGCTCCACCGCGTACTCGTCGACCGACAGCCAGGGCTCGCCTCGCGTGGCCGGGTCCCACCACTCGCCCTCGATCAGGCGGTTGTCGTCGCCGAAGCGGTCGGTCCACGAAATGTTGAACTCGCGGTTGATCCAGTTCCGCGTCTGTTCGTCGTCGAAGCTCTCCGCCGTCACCGGCTCGCCGCGCAGCGCCGTCATGCGTGCACGCGTCATCGGCCACAGGCGCAGGTCCTCGAAGCCGCGCTGCGCGAAGAACGCCTGCAGCGCCTCCAGCTGTGGTGTCTGGATGTTGATCAGGAACTGGTTCGGCGCGTCCTCGGGAAGACGCTGCTCCCAGGCACCGAGCAGATCGTCACGCACGATGCCGACCAGCAGCAGGGCCAGCAGGGCCAGTCCCAGCGCCACCGCCTGGCCGACGCTGGCCAGGCGCCGCCGCGCGATGTTGGCCAGGCCGAAGCGCAGGGCGGTGCCGCCGCGGCTGCGCAGGGCACCCAGCAGCCAGACCAGCATCCAGGCCATCAGCCCGAGCACCACGGCGGCGCCCGCCGCACCGACGATCACCAGCCAGGCGAGCTTGGCGTCGCCTGCATGCCAGGCCACCAGGGCGGCGGCGGCCAGGGCCGCGACCACGCCGGTGGCGCGGCTGCCGCCGCGCGCATCGGCACGCTGCAGCACGCGCATGGGCGAACTGCGTCGCGCGGCGAGGAAACTCGGCGCAGCGAAGCCGAACACCAGCAGCAGGGCCAGGCCCAGGCTCCACAGCGAGGCGCGCGGATCGGGTGCGGGCAAGGGGTCACGCATCAGGCCGCCCGCCACGCCCGCGACCACGAACTGCGCCGCGAACCCGATCAGCAGTCCCACCGTGCCGGCTGCCAGGGTCAGCATCAGCAGGCGCAGCAGCGCATGGCGCGCAATCCGGCCCGAGGTCGCACCGAGCGCCTTCCAGATCGCCGCCTCGTCGCGCAGGCGCTGCCCGTGCTGGTGCGCCGAGGCCCCGATGGCCGCGCCGGCCAGCAGCATGGCTGACAGCACGGCGATATCCAGGAACTGGCGTGCGCGCGCCAGCGAGTTGCCGATCTCGCGCCGCCCGTCCTGCGCGGTCTGCAGGCGCACGCCCGTCGGCAGCGCCATCTCGCGCAGGACCGCGATGCGCGGCGCCGGGCCCGCGACCATCGTCGTGTACTGCACCCGCGAGCCGGTGGTGACCAGGCCGGTGGCGGGCAGATCCTCCAGTCCGATCATCAGGCGTGGCGCAAGGTCCGAGAAACCACCCCCGCGATCCGGTTCGTAGACCAGGATGCGCGCGACCCTCAGGCTCGAGCGGCCGATCTGGATCTGCATGCCGATCGACAGGCCCAGGTCCTGCCACAGGCGCAGATCCACCCAGGCCTCGCCCGCGGCCGGGCCGTGCGGCTCGCTGCGCTCGGCGCCGAAGGGCTGGTCGGTCGTGCGCAGCTGGCCGCGCAGCGGATAGTTCGCATCGACCGCCTTGACCGCGGCCAGCGAGGATTTGTCGCCGACGAAGGCCACGCTCGGAAACTGCACCAGCCGGGCGCGGCGCAGTTCCTGGCCCCGCAGCGTGCCCACCAGGGTCTCGGGCAGCGGATCGCGCGAGCGCAGCGCGGCGTCGGCGCCGAATGCCTCGCCCGACTGGTCCTCCAGCGCGCGCGCGACGCGGTCGCTGAACAGGCCGACCGCGCTGCTGGCGGCCACCGCCACCACCACGGCGCCAGCCAGGATCAAGAGTTCGGGCGTGCGCAGCCAGCGGCGCAACAGCGGTTCGAGGAAGCTCACGTCAGGGTCGATCGCCTTCGGATCTGAGAAATGAACGAGGGCGACGCGCTCCGGCTTCGCCCCTCATCCGGTCGATGGTCCAAGCAAGGGCAGCACGAACGCAAACAGCGCGCCGATCGTGATGGCCAGCGCCGATGCGAACCACAGGCCCGCGCTCCAGCGCCGCAGCCGCGTGCAGGCTGCGGCCAGGCGCGGATCCACCGGGCAAGGCAGCATCCGCGCGCGCCACAGCGCGCCCCCGGACAGCGCCAGCATGACCGCCGCCAGGCCGAAGACCCAGGCCTTGTGCGCGGACAGCCACACCAGCTGGGGCACCGCCGTCACCAGCCCGGCAAGCGCGGCGCCGGCGCCCAGCGCCACCATCACCGCCGGCAGCACGCAGCACACCAGGGTGCCGCTGCCGGCCAGCAGGGCAAGCAGGGAGAGGCCGAGGTTGCGTCGCAGCGGCGCGTCAGTCACCGGCGCCGTCCGACTTCTTGCCGACCCGCGCGCGGATCTCGTCGAGGGTCGCCTCGCTGCGTTCGATCTGCACCGTGGTGTAGCCGGCCCCGGTGACCGCGGCGGTCAGGTCGGCGTCCGCGATGTCCTGGCCGTCGACCAGTTGCACCGCGACCAGGCGGTTCTCCAGGCTGACGAAGACGTCATGCGCCGCCGGGAACTTGCGGATGCTCTTCTGGATGCCCTGCGCGCAGAAGGCGCAGACCAGGCCGTTGACCTCCATCTCCACGCTGCGGGCGCTGGCCGAGGCAGCAAAGCCCAGCAGCAGGGCGCACAGCGCGGCGGACATGAAGCGGGTGTTGTGGAAGCGGTTCATGGAGGATTCTCCGTATCAATAGTTGATCATGAGCATGGCCTGCAGCTCGCCTTTCGAGGTGCCGCCGAGTTCGACCCAGACGGGGCCCTTGAACAGGCGCAGCACCAGTGCCGGTTCGATGCCGTCGTAGAGCCCGCTGGTGTAGTGGCGCGCCTGCACCACCAGCCAGGTCGCAAGCGACTCGTAGTCATGCGCGTAGGGCGCCCAGCCGAGCTGGACGGTGTCGATGCGATGCGAGAAGCGGCGGCTGTAATGCAGGTCCGAGCGCAGCGACGCGTAGACGCGGCGCGTCTCGTAGTCGGCCTGGAAGCCGGTGTTGGCCGCGGTGGTGGTGCCGTCGAAGTCGCTGCCGGTGGCCCGCCCCACGCCGCCCCACGCGAACAGGTTGCCCTGCGCCTGTGGCAGGTTCCAGCGCTTGAGCAGGGCATTGGCGCGCAGGTAGGCGATGCGGCGATCGAAGTCGCCGTCGGCCTGCTCCAGCTCGATGCGGCCGCCGCCGAGCGAATACCAGTAGCGGGGCGCGTAGTACAGCTGCGCCTCGTTCATGCCACCGCCACCGTATTCACCCATCAGGGTCCAGCCGTGGGCAAAGGCGATGGGCTTGGCTGCCAGTGGTGTCGCGATCAGGCCCAGCGCGAGCGCGCAGAGGCCGAGGATTCCGCTCTTCAAGGGATGCTCCTGCAGGTCGCCGCGATACGCGGCGGTGCGTCGCGCACGCGCGCGACGTCCGGGTCAGCAGGACATCAGGCGATCGGGGGTCGCAGGCGCTCGCAGGCCAGCAGTTCGCCGTGGGCGGCGGGAATCCGGTCGGCCCGGCCCGCGCCGGGCGCGAGCAGCACGATCGTCGCCAGCGCCGGCAGCGGGCTCAGGGCATGCCCGGGACCGCAGAACGACAGGGCACAGGCCGTGGTGTGTGCGCAGCCGCTGTCGTCATCACAGCAGTCGGGCGCCGCAACGGCAGCGACCGGCGCGGTGTGCGCGGGACAGGGCGCGAGCATGTCCTGCCCGTCGACGGCCGCGTGCGCGGCGTGCAGGGGGGCGGCGGAGTCATGCGCCGGACCGGCATGCGCCACGCCGGCCGGCATGGATGACGCGGCCAGCGCCGATGGCCAGGGGCCGACCGCCAGTCCGAAGACCAGCAGCACCGCACCCGCCTTCTGCAACCAGCCCGATCGCATCGCGTGGAATCGTTCCCGTGGACCGCACACCGACCCGGTGCGCGGCGCAAAGGTTCCGCCTTTCCGGTTCAATTTTCCAGACGGCCCGCCCGCAGGGTGAGGACGCGACCGCAGCGCCGCGCCAGGCCGTCATCGTGGGTGACCAGGACCAGGGTGGTGCCGCGCGAGCGGTTGAGCGCGAACAGCAGGTCGATGATCCCGGCGCCGGTGGCGCTGTCGAGGTTCCCGGTCGGCTCGTCGGCGAACAGGATCGAGGGGCCGGCCGCGAAGGCGCGTGCGATCGCCACCCGCTGCTGCTCGCCGCCGGAGAGTTGGTGCGGCAGGTGCGTGGCGCGCGGGCTCAGGCCCACTTGGTCGAGCGCCTCGCGTGCCCGCGCCGCGGCGTCGGCGTGACCCGCCAGATCCGCGCCCAGGCGGGCATTCTCCAGTGCGGTGAAGCCGGCGAGCAGCTGGAAGGACTGGAAGACGAAACCGACACGGCCAGCCCGCAACCGCGCGCGCCCGTCCTCGTCGAGCGGCCCGAGGTCGACCCCGGCCAGCTCGATGTGGCCGCGCGTGGGGCTGTCGAGTCCGGCCAGCAGCGACAGCAGGGTCGTCTTGCCCGAACCGCTGCGGCCGACGATGGCGACCGATTCCCCTTGCGCGATGGCCAGGTCGACCCCATCGAGGATCGTCAGCCGCCGCTGGCCGCTGCTAATCTCGTGTGCAACCCCTTGGGCGCGCACGGCCCATTCGTTCATGCGTGCCATGTCCCTCCGAATCCTGATTCCGCTGTTCTGGTGCTTTCTCGGCCTGCTGCCCACGGTGACCCGCGGCGACGCGGCGACGCCCGCGCCGGTGATCCTGGTGCTGGGAGACAGCCTTTCCGCCGGCTACGGCCTGGATGCCGGGCAGGGATGGGTCTCGTTATTGGAGCAGAAGCTGAAGTCTCAAGGCTCGGCGTACCGGGTGGTCAACGCTTCGGTCAGCGGCGAGACCACCGCCGGCGGCCTGGCGCGACTGCCCACGCTGCTCGAACGTCATCGACCGGCGTTCGTGCTGGTCGAGCTCGGCGGCAATGACGGCCTGCGCGCGCTTCCCCTCGACGCGCTGCGCGTCAACCTCGAAAAGATCGTCGCGCGCTCGCGTGCGGCAGGCGCCACGCCGGTCCTGTTCGAGATGCGCATTCCGGAGAACTATGGCCCCACCTACAGCGAGGCCTTCACGCGCAGCTTCACCGGCGTCGCCGCAGCGCAAGAGGTACCGATCGTCCCCTTCCTGCTGAAGGACTTCGCCACCGATCCGGATTTCTTCCAGGACGACGGCATCCATCCTTCGGCGGCCGCCCAGCCGCACATCCTCGGCGCGATCTGGCCGACGCTGCAGCCGCTGTTCGTGCGCTGACCGGCTTCGGGTCGCGCCGGCAGGTCCAGGACGATGGCGACCCGCCGCTCGAGCCGGTCCCGCAGGCCGCCCGCCGGTCGGCGCAGCGCAAAGCCGCCGGACTTGCGCGCATGAATGGGGTCGCCGACACCGTGCCCGCCCGCGAATCCTGGTGGCGTCGACACCTGCTTGCCCCGCTGGTCGCACAACTACGCCAGGGCACGACCCCGAGGAAGCTCGCGCTGACGCTCGCCGCGGGCGCCGTGCTCGGCCTGTTTCCGGTCCTGGGCAGCACCACCCTGCTGTGCGCGCTCGCAGCCGCGCGGTTCCGGCTCAACCAGCCGCTGATCCAGACCGTGAACTACCTGCTCTACCCGGCGCAGCTCGCCCTGCTGCTGCCGCTGCTGCGCGCGGGCGAATGGCTGTTCCGGCAGCCGCCGGTTCCGCTGCTCTCGCTCACCCAACTGAGCGCGCGCTTCCGGCAGGCGCCCGCGCAGTTCCTGGTCGACTACGGACTGGTTGCCGCCTACGGCGTGGTGGCCTGGGCGCTGATGGCTGTACCCCTGTTCGCGCTCCTGTACTTCGCAACGGATGCACCGATCCGCCGCCTGGCCCGGCGCCTGCGTCGCGTCCCCGGACCGCAGCCCTGAGTCGGACGGCAGGGCGCGATGCGCCTGCCGGGTGCGAGCTCGGCAGCGTGCGTCCGGTCGACGCATCGCAATTACGCCCGAAGTAATGGCCAGGACGTGGCTCCATGCCCAGAATCGGCGCATGGACACTCTCGCCCCGTCCCGCGCCGACGCCGCGGCCGGCATCGACGACTTCGGTCGCCTGCTGCGCGACTGCCGCCGCGGGCGGCGCCTGTCGCAACTGGACCTGGCCCTGCACGCAGAGGTCTCGCAGCGACACCTGAGCTTCCTGGAGTCCGGCCGCGCCCGGCCCAGCCGCGAAATGGTGGTGCAGCTCGCCGAGGCCCTGGACCTGCCGCTGGAGACACGCAACCGCCTGCTCGGGGCCGCGGGCTTCGCGGGGCTGTATCCGCGACGCCGGCTGGATGCCGAGGCGATGGCACCGGTGCGCGGCGCGCTCGAACGCATGCTCGCCGTCCACGAACCGTTTCCGGCGATGGTCGTGGACCGCGCCTGGAACGTGGTGATGGTCAATCGCGCGCTGCCCAAGCTGCTCGGCCTGATCGGCGGCATGGAGGAAATGGCCGCGCGCGTCGGCGGCCCCAACATGCTGCGCATGACCCTGCATCCGGGAGGGCTGCGGCCCTACATCACGAACTTCGACGAGATCGCCGCGCATCTGCTGTCACGCAGCGCACACGAGGCGCTCGATCATCCCGCGCTCGATGAGACGCTCAAGGACGTGCTGCGCTATCCCGGCCTGCCGACGCGCGGTCGCAACGTGGACTGGGCCGTGCCCATGCTGCCGGTGCTGCCGACCCACCTGTCCATCGGCAGCGTGTCGCTGAGCCTGATCACCACCCTGACCAGCTTCGGCACGCCCCAGGACATCACCGCGGACGAGTTGCGCCTGGAAAACCTGTTTCCCGCCGATGCGCAGAGCGAGGTGCTGCTGCGGCAACTCCTGGCCTAGCTGCCCTGTCTCGTCCGGCGGGCAGGCCAGCCGCTAGCGCAGCACCCATTGCAGGTCGCCGAGCCTCTGGAACAGCGGCGGCTCGCCCTGCGGAAGGCTGCGCTCCAGCCAGCCGAGCATGTCGGCCCAGATGCGCTGTGACTGCGCGTTGGTCGGCATGTCCCAGGCGTTGGGCAGCTCGAGGGTGATCGTCGGCACGCGCAGCACCATGCCCGCGTAATTGCCGAGCGAGCCCGGGTAGACGCCCAGCGGCTGCAGGCGCAGGTAGCCGAAACGCTGCGGCGGATCGAGCGGGCCGTCGTAATCGAGCACGCCCCAGGGCGCATGGATCGAGACGATGGCATCCGGGCGGAACTCGCGGATCTGGTCCATCAGCCAGCGTGTCTCGAACTCCGAGGCGGCGGTCGACCCCGGGAAGCGGCGCGGGTCGTAGCGCGTGACCTTGCGCCAGCGATCCAGTGCCTTGGCGTCCCAGTCCGGCGTGGCGAAATTGCGATTGAGGTCGACGCCGCGGGCGTTGGTGCGGGTCGCATCCGGCACGAGCAGGCCATCGGGGTTGGCGCAGGGCACCACGCGCCAGTGGAAGGGTTGAAGG
>CAMLNE010000044.1 GCA_946481265.1 uncultured Panacagrimonas sp.
GTCATCCGCACCACCGGCACCGTGATCAGGAAGATGATCAGCAGCACCAGCATGACGTCGACGAGCGGCGTCGTGTTGATCGCGGAGATCGCTTCGTCTTCGTCGCCGTCTGCGGCGGGACCAACGCTCATGGCCATGGCGTCACCACTCCCGTGCGGGGTTTGCTCGCGCTCAGGCCTTGGCCGGCGCGGGACGCGCCGACAGCAGCACCGCGTGCAGATCAGCGCCGAAACTGCGGACGCGGTCCATCGCCGCCTTGTTGCGGCGGACGAGCCAGTTATAACCGAGCACGGCAGGCACCGCCACGGCGAGGCCGATGGCGGTCATGATCAGCGCCTCGCCGACCGGGCCGGCGACCTTGTCGAGCGTGCCCGCGCCGCTCATGCCGATGGCGATCAGCGCGTGGTAGATGCCCCAGACCGTGCCAAGCAGACCCACGAAGGGCGCGGTCGCACCGATCGAGGCCAGGATGGTCAGGCCGGATTCCATCTTCGCGGTGTCCTCGTCGATGGTGCGCTTGAGGATGCGCGTGATGAAGTCCGCGACCGAGCCGGCCTCGTCGAGCTTGTTGGCGCCATGGCGTGCGTGGTGACGGCTGGCCACCAGGCCGTGGTAGGCCAGGTGCGAGAACGGCTCGCGCGGATGGTCCTTCTCCACGTGGGCGGCCACCTCGTCGAGCGAGGGGGCGTTCCAGAAGAAGTCGAGGAAGCGCCTGGAGCGCACGCGCGTGATGCGGATGCCGACCGCCTTGGTCAGGATCAGGTACCAGCTGGCGACCGACGCCAGCAGCATCGCCACCAGAATGGTGCGGGCAACGCCGTCGGCGTGGGTGATGAAATGGGCGAAGCCCATCGAGGCGGTTGCGTCGGTCATGAGGCACTCAATTCGAAATTGATCGGGATCAGCACGGCGGCCGTGACCGCCTGGTCGCCCTGGCGGGCGGGAACGAATTTCCAGCGGCGCACGGCGTCCTGCGCGGCACGGTCGAGGCGATGGTGCCCGCTGCTGCGCTCGATCTCGATCGATTGCGGGCGGCCCTGCGGATCGACCACCACGCGCAGCAGCACCTTGCCGGTCTCGCCCAGCCGCCGGGAGCTGGCCGGGTAGGCGGGCGCGGGATTGTCGAGGTAGGCGGCGACGAAGCTGGGCGGGATCACCGGCGCCGGGGGTGCCGGCGCCGCGGGCGGCGGGGGCGGCGGTTCCTCCACCGGCAGCGGCTCCGGCTCCGGCACCACGATCGGCGCGGGTTCGGGTGTCGGCGCCGCGATCATCTGCGGCTTGGGCTTCGGCTTGACCGGTGCCGGCTTGGGCGGGGGCGGCAGCGGCTTGGGCTTGGGCGGCTCCGGCGGCGGCAGCGTGATGAGCCCGACCATGATCGGCGCGACCTCCTTGACCGTCTCGCGCACCGACTCGATCTGCATCAGGCCGAACAGGCCGAGCAGGTGCAGGACCAGGATCAGGATCAGGCCCGGCCAGGATGAACCGCCCTCGTCCCAGTCGTCGTGGTGCCGCGCCGGCGTCGCGGCTGCGCGCGGTGCGCCGTCCGTTGCCGGCGGCACCACGCCGGTGTCGACCGGCTCGGGGAAGGGGGCGCTCAAAGGTCCGCCCATCGGCGCAACAGGTTGTGGTACACGCCGGTGAGCTGCACGCCCGCGGGATGATCGGGCACGTCGCGTCCGAGCAGGCGGATCGCGTTGTCCATGTCGAACAGCAGGGTACGCTGGCCGTCGTCCCGCACCATGCTCTGGATCCAGAAGAAGGAGGCCAGGCGCGTGCCGCGCGTGACCGGCCGCACCTGGTGCAGGCTGGTGCCAGGGTAGAGCACCAGGTGACCGGCCGGCAGCTTGACGGTCTTGGTGCCGTAGGTGTCGTCGACCTGCAGTTCGCCGCCGTCGTAGGTCTCCGGCGCAGACAGGAACAGCGTGGCGCAGACATCGGTGCGCACGCGGTGCGGCGTACCGGCGACCGCGCGCACCGCGTTGTCGACGTGCGTTCCGAACGACTGCCCGGCGCGATGACAGTTGAACAACGGCGGGAAGATCTTCAGCGGCAGCGCCGCGGAGATGAACAGGGCGTTGGCGGACAGCGCCTTGAGGATGCGTTCGCCCAGTTGCCGGGCCAGCGGATGGTCCTCGGGCAACGGCAGGTTGTGCTTGGCCTGCGCGGACGGGTAGCCGGCCGTGATGCGCCCGTCCGACCACTCGACGGACTCCAGCGCCGCGCGAAATTCGGCGGCTTCATCCGGCTTCGGGCTCTGGGGTCCGTGCAGCAGCTGGGCGTCCTTGTCTGGGTGGGGGGGCCGCGCCCTCGGGGGTGGGGCACGGTCCGGTCTGCTTCAGAACTCGTAGTGCGCGGTCAGGACCAGCGAACGACCTTCGCCGGGATGGGCCCAGCCGTGCGGGCGTACCGAGCTCCAGTACTTCTCGTCGGCGAGGTTGTTGATGTTCAGGCGCAGGTTCAGGCCGTGCCCGGCGCGGTAGCCGATCAGCGCGTTCTGCACAGTCGCGCTGGGCACCTTGGTGGTCAGCGCATCGGCCTCCGTCTCGTACTTGCCGGTGTAGGTCAGGCCATAGCCGACCTCGAAGCCGTAGGGCAGAAGGTAGCCGGTCCACAGGCTGCCGGACACCTCGGGCGTGTTCGGGATGTCCTCGCCCTTCTGCGCATCGATCACGTTGTCGGCGCGTTCCTCGTCGGAGATGCCCTGCAGGACTTCGCTGTCCAGCACGGCCAGGCCGGCCTGCACCGACCAGCGCTCGGTGATCTGGCCGACCGCGCCCAGTTCCACGCCGTCGACGCGCGATTCGCCGTCGAGCACCTGCACCGGGTTCTCGACGTCACCGGAATCGACACGCGCGTTGGTGCGCTCGTTGCGGAACACCGCGGCGGACAGCAGCAGCTGGCGCTCGAACAGCTCCCACTTGGTGCCCAGCTCGTAGTTGAGAGTCTCTTCCGGCTCGACGTTGCAGAAAACTGTCGTGCGTGTCGTGCAGGAGGCGATCACGCTGGTTGCAGCCGGCGCCTCGGAGTTACCGTAGGCGACGTAGACGCTGCTGATCTCCGAGGGCTTGTAGGTCAGGCCGATGCGACCGGAGATCAGCGTGTCGTTGGAATCCAGGTCCGTTGAGGCGGTGGTGGCCGTGCGGTAGTTCGCCTTGTTGCGCTCGACGCGCAGGCCGCCGCTGAGCAGCCAGGCCTCGTTGAACTTCACGGTGTCGAACACGTAGAGGGCCTGGTTGTCCAGCTCGTTGTCGCTGGTCGAGGTCGTGACCCAGTTCAGCGGTCCGGTCCAGACGCGGTTGGGGTTGTCCAGGTCGACCGTGACGAAGTCGTCGGTGAACAGGCCGCCATTGACCGGGTCGGACAGGTCGGTCGTGTTGAAGGCCTCGCCGTCGGCGTTGCGCGCCTGCTTCTGGTCGCGCTCGAACTCCTCGCGCGAGATCGACACGCCGAGCACCAGCGTGTGCTCGATGCCGCCGGTGGCGAAGTTCCAGGTCAGGTCGGTGACGTTGGCCGTGATCGTGGTCTTGTCGTCGCGCAGGTTGCCGGGGATCAGCGAGTTGCCGGACACCGTCCAGGTGTTCTGCACACCGGCGGGCGCCTCGGGGCAGGTCCCGGTGGCGTTGAACGGGTCGCCGTCGATGCACACCAGGCCGTTGAGCGTGGAGATGCTCGATTCGTTGTGGGTGGTGCCCTGGCGCGTGATGTTGCGCAGCTTCAGCGCGCTGTTGATGTCCTTCTCGATGATGGCGGTGAAGGCATCGATGCGCGATTCCTCGCGGTCGGTGTTGCGGTAGCCGTAGAAGGTGCTGCGGTCCTGGTCCGGAACCGGGTTGCCGGTGCCGGGATTGGCCGGACGGCGCCACAGCAGGCCCCGGTCCGGCACGCGCTCGTTCTCCTGGTGCAGGTAGCTGAGCGTGGTGCGCAGATCGGTGTCCAGGCCGAAGGTCACGGTCGGCGCCACGCCCCAGCGCTCGAACCAGACCTCGTCGCGGTCCGGCGAGTCGTTCTTGTGCGTCATCAGGTTGAGGCGGGCCGCGACGCCATCCGACAGCTTGCGGTTGGCGTCGGCGGTCAGGCGCGTGTACTCGTCGGTGCCCACGCCGAACGAGGTGCGCGTGAAGTCGTCGGCCTGGGCGGTCTTGCTGATCATGTTGATCGTGCCGGTCACCGCGCCGCTGCCGGAGTAGACCGAGCTTGCGCCCTTGGTCACCTCGAGCTGCTCGAGGTTGAACGGGTCGGTCCGCGCCGTCTGCGCGCTGTCGCGGATGCCGTCGACCTGGATGTCGTTCTCGATGCGCGCGCCACGGAAGGTGATGTTGTCGCCGAAGCCGTTGCCGCCCTCGGCGGCGCCGAAGGTGATGCCCGGAACATTGCTCAGCATCTGGCGCAGCGAGAGCTGGTTCTGGTCCTCGATCGCCTTGCTGGTGATGATCTGCACCGACTGCGGCGTGTCGAGCAGGGGCTCGGTGTACTTGGGCGAGGCCGGCTTCTCGGCCTTGTACTCGTTCACCGCGTCCTGCTGGTCGCGCACCTTGACCTCGGGAAGCTGGACGGCGGCGGCGGGCGCGGCTGGGGCGGCGGGATCCTGGGCCAGCACCACGCCGGGCGCGGCAAAGGTGGCGAGGACGGCAGCGGCCAGCGGGGTGCGGCGGAACGGCTTGATCACGGTGAGGCTCCCTAGTCTTGTGGATATGCGGTCCGAAGAGCGCCGCCAGCGGAGTGGCGGAATCGGCTTGATTTCGTGGGTCGCATCACGTGTCGGTGGGAGCTGCCTGGAAAACGCCGCAAGTTTAGATGAGAAAGATTCGCGTTTGCAAAGAGGAGCGCGCAGGCCTGCGTCGTCTGCGGTCTCGCGCGGCGCCACCACGCAAGCAGGGGCATGTGAAGCGGGGCAGGCGGGCACCGTGTGCAGGCGCCGCGTCCAGGACGTACCTGCGAGCAGCCGGTGCGCCGCTTACGCCGCCATGCCACACCGGTGCCGGAGGTCCGGGCCGCGACGGCTGTTGTAGATTTCCTGCCCGCAAAGCCTGAGGAGCGCTGCGTGCCGAGCAAGCCGATCACCGCCGCCGAGGCCTACCCGCGCATCTTCGCCATCGTGCGCAAGATCCCGCGCGGCCGCGTGGCGAGCTACGCGCAGGTCGCGTTTGCCGCGGGCCTGCCGGGCCGTGCACGCATGGTCGGTCGCGCGCTGGCCGATGCCGGCGCCGGGCCACGCCTGCCCTGGCACCGCGTGATCAATGCGCAGGGGCGGATCGCGCTGCCGCTTTCCAGCCAGGCCTACGTCGAGCAGAAGGCGCGGCTGATCGCCGAAGGGGTGCTGTTCGAGAACGACCGCGTCAGCTTCGTCCGCTACGGCTGGAAGCGCGGCGCGGCGCCGGTGCTCGACTGAACCGGCGACGAGGGATCGCCATGCGCTCCTGAGGCCCGACCGGCAGGGTCACCCATGGCCACGCCGGCGCGGCGATGAGGCGGCGTGTTCCGGCGCGATGCGGGGTTTGAGCCGCCGGCGCCGAACCGCCCACGGCCGGCGCGGAAAGTCGTCCATCGGCGACGATCAGCGCCGCGGCCGAGGCCAGGTCGCCGACGCGGTGATGCGGCTGGCGCCAGGGGCCCGCCTTCCAGACGGTTTCGTTGCCGGTGTCGACCAGGATGGTGCGGCAACCAGCGCGGCGGCCGGCTTCCACATCGTCGAGGATGTCACCGACCATCCACGAGCGATGCGGATCGATCGCGAAGCGCTGCGCCGCCGTGCGCAGCAGTCCGGGGTTGGGCTTGCGGCAGCTGCAGCGCGGCTGTCCCTCGCGGTCCGGTGCATGCGGACACCACAGGAAGCCGGAAAGCCTGGCCCCGCAGCCGGCGAACAACGCGGCCAGCGCGCGGCCGACCGTGGCCAGCGCGGGGGTCCCGAACTTGCCCAGTTCGACGCCCGACTGGTTGCTGACCACCAGCAGGGGAACGCCCAGGCGTCCCAGCGCGGCGAGCGAGGCCGCCGCGGTCGGCGCCAGCTGCATGCGTTGCGGATCGACATTCCAGGGCAGGTCCTGCAGCAGCGTGCCGTCCTTGTCGAGGAACACCGCCGGCCCCCGCCGCACCGCCGCGCTGCTCATGGCCAGGAGGTCTCCTTCATCGGCAGCACCATGATCTCGGGGATCACGCTTTCCGCGGGCATCGACAGCGCGAAGACCACCGCGGCCGCGACATTCGCCGGGTCCTGCAGCAGGCCCGGATCCAGGTCGGGAAAGCGGTCGAGCAAAAATGGCGTGCGCATGCCGCCGGCCACCACCGCCGTGACCTTGATCCCCTGGTCGCGAAGCTCCGCGTGCAGCGCATGCGAAAGGCCCATCAGGCCCCACTTGCTCGCGTGGTAGGCCGACGCGTTCGGCCATGCACGACAGGCCGCCGTGGAACTGATGTTGACCAGGCTGCCGCGACTCTGCCGCAGGTAGGGCAGGGCGTACTTGGCCACCAGGAAAGGGCCGTGCAGGTTCACGTCCACCACGCGCTTCCAGTCCGCCGGCGCCACCTCGGCGAGCGACTGCGTGATATCGATGCCGGCGTTGTTGACCACCGCGTCGATGCCGCCCTCGCGCTCGGCAATCTCGTCCAGGGCCGTAGCGACCTGCTGCTCGTCGGTGACATCGAGCTGCAGCGCTGCCGCGTTGCGCAGCGACGCCGCCGTGCTGGCCGCGATCTCGTGACGGATGTCGGCGACGATCACGCGCGCTCCGGCAGCGCTCACCGCCGCCGCGATCGCCGCACCCAGGCCGCGCCCGCCGCCGGTGATCACCACGCAACGGTTCTTCAGGGCAGTGCTCATTGCGCATCTGCCGCGATCGCGGCGGGTTCGTCGTTGCTGGCGCCGAGCGCGCCCCGGTAGATCGCATCCACCTTCGCGGCGACGCGCTTCCAGGTGTAGTGGCGATACGCGCGCTGTCGACCAGCCAGCCCCATGGACGCGCACAGGG
Organism: uncultured Panacagrimonas sp.; assembly: GCA_946481265.1. The sequence goes on from CAMLNE010000044.1 coordinate 6,966, forward strand.
CCGGATCGGCCTCGAGTTGCGCGAGCTTCCCGGCCAGCGCGTCGGGATCCTCGGGCGGCACCAGGAAGCCGGTCACGCCGTCCACCACCGTGCTCTGGATGCCGCCGACGCGCGAGCCGATCACCGGCGTGCCGCAGCTCATCGCCTCCACCGGCGTGATGCCGAAGGGTTCATACCAGGGCGTGGTGACGAAAACATCGCTGGCGCTGTAGAACAGGCGCAGCACGTCGCGCTCGCGCCGGCCGACGAAGTGCACGCGGTCGGCCACGCCCAGCGTCTCGGCGAGCGCCTGCAGCCGTCCGATCTCGGGCGTCCCCATCGGATTCGGAATTTCCGAATTGCCACCGACGATGAACAGGCGCGCCCGCGTGCGACCACGATCCCGCAGGCGGGCCAGCGCCCGCACCACATTCGCCACGCCCTTGCGGGGAACCAGCCGACCGAGCTGGAGAATGCAGAAGTCGTCCGGGTCCCAGCCGAGCAGCGCGCGCGCCCTGGGCCGCGCGAGCGGCGTGAACTCGGCCGGCTCGAAGCCGCAGGGGACGACGTCGATCTTGCTGGAAGGCGCGCCGTAGAGCTCCTGCAGGTCCGCGCGGTCCTGCGGACATTCGGCCAGGATGCGCTGCGCGTCCCGGATCAGCGACTTCTCGATGTCGAAGCGCGAATCGGGAAAGCGATCGGCCTCGTGCTGGTACTGGCGCCGCACCAGGCCCAGCGCATGGAAGGTCATGATCAGCGGTGCGCCGACCTGCCGCGCGGCATCCCGGGCGGCCAGGCCCGACATGAAGAAGTTGGCATGCACCACGTCGTAGGGCCGGGTCTGGCGCCGGAAGAAATCGGACATGAATCCGGCGAACGCCGGCATCACCGGCAGCAGGTCTTCCTTCGGCATCTGCTGCGGAGGGCCCGCCGGCACGTGGATCACGCGCACATGCGGCTGCCATTGCACGACGTCGGGCAGCAGGCTTCGATCCCTTCGCGTGAACACGTCGACCTGGTGTCCGCGCAGCGCGAACTGTCGGGCGAGGTTCGCCACGTAGACGTTCTGGCCGCCGCTATCGACGCTCCCGGGTCGTGCCAGCGGCGATGCGTGCTCACTGACGATCGCGATTCTTCTCATATTCCGCTGCTCCTTCTTCGTTTCGCGGGGAACATCGCCGTGCGCGCAAGGCAGCAGGGCACGTGCCTGTGCGGACCGAAAGCCGTCTGCATCCCTATGCGGAAAGGCTCAAGGCGCCGGCTTCGCGGTGCCGATGCGCTTCGCGCTTCGCTTCGGCGCGAATGAGCATCGCGACACATCCGGCGAGCGCTTCGTCGTATTCGGGAATGGCGCCGCTGACGGCCACGACGATGCCGTCCAGTGCGACGCTGCCCCACAGCAGGCTCTGGCCGCGGCCGAGACGATGCGGTTCGAGCGTCTGCAGGGCGTGCGAATCGCGCTGCCACAGCCAGCTGATCCGGGCTTTTTCCCGGGCCGCGGCGGCGTAATCGAAGTCCCACGCGCCTCGCGGCTTGCCGAAACCCTGTTCAGCCAGGATCGCGGCATCGAAACCGCCGGCCTGGACCTGCGCCGACGGATCCATGATCGCCAGGTACATCACGCCGCTCTGATTGACGCGGCGGTCGTCGATCACCGATTCGAAGAGCGGTCGCAGGCGTTGCAGCACCTGCTCGATGGTGGTGGCGCCGATCAGTCCGGCGCCGGCATGCAGCAGAGGCGATGTGTCTGTCGGCGGCCGGCTCATGGCGTGCGTCCGACCCCGGCAGCGCGTTCACTGCAGGCTGTGCACGTGCGGGCAGGTGAAGGTTCCAAGCGCAGGGCGAGGCCTGCGAATGCGGCGATGTCGGGCATGGGTGAAGCGAAGGATCAGCGAGCCTTCGCGCGGGACCGAAACGCTGTTCCCGGAGCGCACTGCTCGGCGGCGTGCCAGCGCGCACGCGGACAAGAAGGGCGGCATCGCCGCCGGTGCGCGAGGGGGGCGCCGTGCGCTGTGCGCGCGGGGCGTCAGCGCAGCCTTGCGCGCACAACGCTTCCGCCGCGGCACATCATCGATGTGCCGCGGCGAGGCGCATCGTTACCAGATCCGGATGCGCTCCTGCTCCGGGACGTGGAGCGCGTCACCCGGCTGCACCGCGAATGCCTCGTGGAACGCCGGCACGTTGATGACCACGCCGTTGCAGCGGTACTCGCTCGGTGCATGCGGATCGGTCTTGAGGCGGTTGATCAGGTTTTCCTCGCGGTACAGCCGGCGCCAGGCCTGGGCCCAGCCGAGGAAGAAGCGCTGATCCGCCGACAGGCCCTCGATCACCGGTCCGGGCTTGCCCTCAAGCGAAAGCAGGTAGGCGCGGTGCGCGATGCTCAGGCCGCCCAGGTCCGCGATGTTCTCGCCCAGGGTGAAGCGGCCGTTGACGTGGTAGCCCGGGACCGGCTCGTATGCGTCGTACTGCGCGGCGAGGCGTGCCCCAAGCGCGTCGAAACGCGCGCGGTCCTCGGCCGTCCACCACATGCGCAGGTTGCCGTCGCCGTCGTACTGCGAGCCCTTGTCGTCGAAGCCGTGGCTGATCTCGTGGCCGATCACCGCGCCGATCGCACCGTAGTTGACCGCGTCCTCCGCCTCCACGTTGAAGAACGGTGGCTGCAGGATGGCGGCGGGGAAGACGATCTCGTTCTTCTCGCCGCTGTAGTAGGCATTGACCGTCTGCGGCGTCATGCCCCATTCCTCGCGGTCGATCGGCTTGCCCAGCTTGTCGATGTCGCGCGCGTATTCGAACTCGGCGGCGCGACGCTGGTTGGCCAGCGCCTCGTCGGCGACCACTTCGAGCGCGGTGTAGTCGCGCCAGCGGTTCGGGTAGCCGATCTTGGTGTTGAAGCGCGACAGCTTCTCGCGCGCGGCCTTCTTGGTCTCGGCGCTCATCCACTCGAGTTCGTCGATCGACTGACCGTAGGCACGCAGCAGGTTGGCTACCAGCGCCTCCATGCGCGCCTTGTTCTGTGCCGGAAAGTGACGCGCGACGTAGATCTGGCCGACCGCCTCGCCGAGGGATTGCTCGACCATGCCCACGCCGCGCTTCCAGCGTGGCTGGATTTCCTCGATCCCGTTGAGGGTGCGGCCGTAGAACTGGAAGTTCTGGTCGACGAAGGCGCGCGGCAGCACCTCGGCGCGCGCGTTCAGCACCTGCCACTTCAGGTAGGTCTTCCAGTTGGCCAACGGCTCGGACTTGAGCAGCCGGCCGAGTTCGCGCACATAGCTGGGCTGGCTGATCAGGATGGTCTCCAGTTCGCCGTAGCCGGTCGCCTCGAGGTAGCGCGGCCAGTCGATCTGCGGCGCCAGGCCGGCCAGCTTGGCGACCGGGAAGGGGTTGTAGCGCTTGACCGGGTCGCGCAGATCCACCTTGTCCCACTGGTGGCGCGCCAGCCGCGTCTCCAGCGCGAGCACGGTGTCCGCGTCCTTCTTCGGATCCGGGCTGTCCGCCAGTTCCGCCATGCGCTCGACGTGCTGGCGGAAGGCCTCGCGCAGCGCCGTGAACTTCTCGTCCCGGATCAGGTAGAAGTCGCGGTTGGGCAGCGACAGCCCGCTCTGCGTGAAGTCGCCCGCGTAGCGTGTCGCGTCCTTGGCGTCCTGGTGCACGTAGGCGGCCAGCGGCACCTTCACCCCGCTGCGATAGAGCTGCGCCATCAGCAGCGGCAACTCGCTGCGGCGGGTCAGCGCGTCGATGGCGGCGAACTCGGACTGGATCGGCTCGAGCCCGAGGTGCTCGATGCGCAACTCGTCCATGAAGCTCGCGTAGGTGTCGCCGACCTTCTGCTCGACGCTGCCGACGACGCGCTGCTCGCGCGAGGCCAGTTCCTCGATGATCACGCGCAGCTGCGCCTCGGCGGTATCGGACAGCGCGGTGAAGGCGCCGTAGCTCGACTTGTCGGCGGGAATGCGGGTCGTGGCCAGCCACTTGCCGTTCGCTGCGCGGTAGAGATCGTCCTGCCGGCGCACCGCCGGATCGAAATTCGCCTGCTCGATGCCCGAGACCGGTACCGATGCCAGGGGCTGCGCCGGTGCCGGTCTGGCTGCCGCTGTCGATGCAGGTGCCGGTGCCAGGGCGGGCGCCGCCGGCTCTTCCGCGACGGGGCCGTGCGTGCAGGAGGCCAGCAGCAGGAGCGGGGCAGCAAAAACGGGCAGGAAGGATTTCAAGGCGGGCTCCGCGGGCTCGTCGATGGGAGAAGAAACAGGAAAGGGCTTCAGCGGGAGGCGAAATACAGGGCGATGTAGATGCGCGGGTCGATCAGCACGCCGCGTGCGGCCTGGGCCTGCAGCCAGCCCTCGATGCCGGCGAGCGGGACCACGTGCACCGTGATGTCTTCTCCGTCCACGCCGCCGCCCGGGCCGACGCGGCGCAGCCCGCAGACCTGCGTGAACCAGCTGATCTCGTCGGTCATGCCGGCGGCGACCGGGCCGTGGCACAGCGCGCGCGTGTGCGTGCCGGTGAAACCGGTCTCTTCTTCGAGTTCACGCAGCGCCGAGCGTTCCGCCGATTCGCCGGCGGTCTGCGCGCTGTCACCGATGATGCCGGCCGGCAGTTCGATCGCGCGCCGGTGCAGGGGGATGCGGTACTGCTCGACAAGCACCAGTTCGCGGACCTCGGTGATGGCCACGATGAATCCCGCGCCGCTGGCACGCTGTCGTCGCACGTACTCCCAGTGGCCGTCGCGCAACAACTGGAGGAACTGTCCGTCGTGGAGCGTGCGCGGCGCGGAAGGAGGCGTGGTCATCAGAAGTCGATCGGGATCCAGGGAGGCGAGGATGGAGTATCGCGCGCGATCGCGGCGCGGAGAAACCGGCGGTGATCGATGATCGCGCGATCGGCCTGACGCGATTCCGGTCGCATGGCATGCTGATCACCGAGGAACCCTCCGGGTCCCGATTCCCATCCATCCCCATAGACCTTGCGAACGCCACGCCGCGGCGATGCGCCGCAGGATGCGCCGACATGCACTATCGACACGCCTTCCACGCGGGCAACTTCGCCGACGTCTTCAAGCATGTGCTGCTGGTCGGCCTGCTGCAGGCGCTGAGCCGCAAGGACAAGCCCTGGTGCTACCTGGACACGCACGCCGGCGCGGGGTCGTACGACCTGGCTTCCGACGATGCGGACCGCACCGGGGAGTGGCGCGACGGTGTCGGCCGGCTGCAGCCGGATGCCGCAGCGCCGGCCATGGTCGGCCGCTACCTCGAGCTGCTGGCCTGGCCCGGGCAGGGCAGTGACCAGTGCATCCTGCGCCACAGCCGCGTCTATCCGGGATCGCCCGCCCTGGCCGCGAAGCTGGCACGGCCGGGCGATCGCGTGGTGTGCTGCGAGCATGAGCCGGAGATCGCGGCGCAGCTGCGGGCGCATGTTCCGACGGCCCAGGTCCACGTGCGCGACGGTTACGAAGCGCACGGCCTGCTGCCGCCGCGCGAGAAGCGCGGCCTGATGCTGCTGGATCCGCCGTTCGAATCGCGTGCCGAGTTCGAGCGGGCGCACGCCCTGCTGGTGCAGGCGGCATCGCGATTCGCGACCGGCATCCACGCCTTCTGGTATCCGCTCAAGAACCGCCACGAGGCCGATCGCACGGTGCGCCGCATCCAGCGTGACACGGCCTGCCCGAGCCTGAACTGCACGCTGGAGAACGGTGCGCCCGGCGAGGGGCAGATGCGCGGCTGCGGCCTGCTGGTCCTCAATCCACCTTTCGGCTTCGCCGACGAGGCGCGCGCCGCGCTCGCCTGGATCACGCCCCGGCTCGCGCAGGGACCGCGACCACTGTGGACGGTCGAGGTCGGCTGAGCGGCTTCGGCTCAAGGGCCGCCGCAGGCTTTCCGGTCCCGGTCCCGGTCCCGGTCCCGGTAGCAGGTAGCAGGTAGCAGGTAGCAGGTAGCAGGTAGCGCGCAGCGGCGGCGCACCCGGTCACCCGTTGAAAGCAACAGCCCTGCATGCGACCCAAAAAAAGGAGCCGCGCTTTCGCGCGGCTCCGATGAAGCTTGCTACTGGTCGCTGACGGCGCTGCTTACGGAGCGACTTCCTCGGCGGGCGCGTCGGCTGCCGGGGCTTCGTCCACGGCGGGCGCCGCATCGGCTGCCGGGGCAACCTCGGTGGAACCTCCCGTGATCTTCAGCTCGACGCGACGGTTGAGCTCGCGCCCCTCGTCGGTCTCGTTGTCGGCCACCGGCTGGCTCTCGCCGTAACCGACCGAGGTCATGCGATTCGCATCGATGTCCTTGCCGATCAGGTACTGACGGACCGAAGCCGCACGACGCTCGGACAGCGCCTGGTTGTACTCGTCGCTGCCCCGCGAGTCGGTGTGGCCGCCCAGTTCGACGGTCACGGACGGCACCTTGTTGAGGGCGTCGGTCACGTCATCCAGGATGGTCTTCGCGTTCGAGGTCAGGCGCGACTTGTCGTACTCGAAGTTCACGCCGCGCAGCACGATCTTGTCGCCTGCGGCGCAACCTTCCAGCGTGACCGGCTGGCCCGGCTCAGGCGTCTTGCACTCCTTCTTCGGCAGCGGGCAACCGACTTCGTTGACCGGCTCGCCGGCAGGCGTGCCCGGGCACTGGTCGAGATCGTCGGTGACACCGTCACCGTCGCTATCCACCGGCGCCGCGGCGGGCACCACTTCCACCGGCTCCGGCTCGGGCGGCGGCGGCGGGGTGGCCTGCGCACCGATCGGGATCAGCACGCCGAGGTTGGTGATGACGTCGCCGAAATCGTCCGCGTCCGCGCCGCCCAGTTCGGGCTTGTCGTGGAAATCCATGCGGTACACGGTTTCGATGCGGATGCTGCCCTGGTGCAGGATGTCGAACGGACCGTACAGGAAGCCCAGACCGGCGCTGCCCAGGATGGTGTCGTAGTCCTTGTCGTCACGCGGATCCAGCAGGGTGGGCGCCGGGTGCTTCTTCGCATCGCCGTAGTGCGCGCCGATGATCGCGTAGATGTTGCGCGACACCGGGCCGGTGAACGGGAAGATCAGGCCCGAGACGCCGACGCTCATCATCTCGAGGGCGTCCGCGCCGTTGCCGACGTGGTGCTCCTGCATGAAGGCGCTGATTTCGGCCATGAAGAAGGGCGAGAACTGCTTGCCGATGGCGACGCCGCCGCCCCAGCCATCATCCGTCTGGCGCTTGCTGTCCTCCCAGACATGCGAGCCCATCGGCGAGATGTAGAAACGATCGGTAACGGCCCCCTTGGCGCTCGAAAGATCGGGGCCCGGGCCGCTCCCATCGACCTGCGCGAACGCAGGGACCGCGGACATGGCAGCGAGCACGGCGCTCGCAAGGGCAACTTTTTTCATTGACTCCCCTCCTGAAGACTGAATAAGCCGGAATAGTTTATTGACGTGAACGGCCGCGGGATTATAGGTGCAGACCCCGCGTCGATGTCGCACCGACGGGACCGCGGCGGATTTCCGTTTCCCGCCGGGTCTCATTCTTGCGTTTTGCTGGATCGCCGGAGCGGTCCGAATGGCATCGCCGGCCGTCGTCCCGACGACGGGCTTGCCGGTTGCGGTGGGCTGTCGCGGCTTCGGGCGCCCATCCGCAGGGGCGCGGCGCGGGCATCGCGACGGGCACTGCAGTGACGATGGAACACCGATTCATCACGCTCGATCCCCTGCCGGTCTCCATTGAACGCGGGAGACCTGGCCGACTCCGGTTGGTTTTTCAGTGTCGCGACAACGTCCGCAGACCACATTTATGTAGGTTTTCTAGCACGGCGGGCAGGTCCGTACAATCCGTGTGCGACCGCATGCGCGACCGCATGTACGGCCCGGCCGTGTCGATGCCCACGGCGTGCCCGATATACTCCGCGCCCGAAATTTCCGGCCAGAACGCGTGATGGAAGTCCAGCAGCTCAAGAGCGAGATCGAGGCCCTGCAAGCGCGTTTCGATGCGCTCCGGGGGTTTCTTTGACTATGAGACCAAGCGCGACCGCCTGATCGAAGTCTCCGCCGAGCTCGAGCGCAACGAGGTTTGGAACGACCCCGAGCGTGCGCAGAACCTGGGCCGCGAGCGCGCCCGCCTCGAAGACGTGGTGCATGGGCTCGACAAGGCGGACGCGGGACTGCGCGACGCCGGCGAACTGCTGGACCTGGCCCAGGCCGAGGGCGATGCCAAGACCCTGGCCGAGATCGAGCGCGACGTGCTCGAACTGGGCCGCCTGGCCGGCGCCATGGAATTCAGGCGCATGTTCCATGGCGAAATGGATGCCCACAACGCCTACCTGGACATCCAGTCCGGCGCCGGCGGCACCGAGGGCCAGGACTGGGCCTCGATGCTGCTGCGCATGTACACCAAGTGGGCCGACGCCAAGGGCTTCAAGGTCGAACTGATGGAGCGCTCGGACGGCGAAGTCGCCGGCATCAAGTCGGCGACCTTGTTCATCCAGGGCGACTATGCCTATGGCTGGCTGCGCACCGAGACGGGCGTGCACCGCCTGGTGCGCAAGTCGCCGTTCGATTCGGGCAACCGCCGCCATACCTCGTTCGCGGGGGTGTTCGTCTCGCCCGAGGTGGATGACGACTTCGACATCGAGATCAACCCGGCCGACCTGGAGGTCGACACCTTCCGCTCCAGCGGCGCCGGCGGCCAGCACGTCAACAAGACCGAGTCCGCCATCCGCATCAAGCACGTGCCCAGCGGCATCGTGGTGGCCTGCCAGACCCAGCGCAGCCAGCACGCCAACCGCGACCACGCGATGAAGATGCTGAAGTCCAAGCTCTACGACCGCGAGATGCAGAAGCGCAACACCGAGAAGCAGAAGGTCGAGGACTCCAAGGCGGACATCGAGTGGGGCAGCCAGATCCGGTCCTATGTTCTCGACCAGTCGCGCATCAAGGATCTGCGTACCGGCGTGGAGATCGCGGACACCCAGCGGGTGCTCGACGGCCACCTGGATCCGTACATCGAGGCGAGCCTGAAGCAGGGCTTGTGAAGTCCACCATCCGCAGCGCGCCGGTCCGCGCCCGGACCGGTGCGCTTTGTCGCGGCGCCTGCCCCTGCGACAATGCGCGCCTTCCGTTGTCCTGCCCGTCGCGGGCCTGCTCCTCTCCATGACCCAAACGCCCGAAAACACGCCGCCGGCGAGCCCGCTGCCCGACGAAAACCACGTCATCGCCACGCGCCGCGAAAAGCTGGAACGGCTGCGCGAACGGGGCGAGGCCTACCCCAACACGTTCCGCCGCGACACCCTGGCCGAGCACGTGCACGGCACCTACGCCAATCGCGACGCGGCCTCGCTGGAGAACCAGACCACCGAGCACCGGCTGGCCGGGCGCATGATGGCCAAGCGCGGGCAGGGCAAGGTGTCCTTCGTCGAGATCCAGGACAGCTCCGGGCGACTGCAGCTGTTCGTGCAGATGAATGCCATCGGCGCCGAGGCCTACGAATCGTTCAAGACCTGGGACGTGGGCGACATCATCGGTGCGACCGGCACCGTGATGCGCACCAAGGCCGGCGAGTTGTCGCTGCGCGTCAGCCGCGTCGAACTGCTGGTCAAGGGTCTGCGGCCGCTGCCGGAGAAGTGGGCGGGACTCACCGATACCGAGATCCGCTACCGCCAGCGCTATGTCGACCTGATCGTCAATCCGGACGTGAAGCGCGTCTTCGAGAAGCGCGGGCGGGCGGTGAGCTTCATCCGCCAGTTCCTCGACGCGCTGGGCTTTGTCGAGGTGGAGACACCCATGCTGCAGGCGATTCCCGGCGGAGCCGCGGCGCGGCCCTTCATCACCCACCACAACGCGCTGGACCGCGATCTCTATCTGCGCATCGCGCCCGAGCTCTACCTCAAGCGCCTGGTGGTCGGCGGCTTCGAGCGCGTCTACGAGATCAACCGCAATTTCCGCAACGAGGGACTGTCCACGCGACACAACCCCGAGTTCACCATGCTCGAGTTCTACCAGGCCTACGCCGACTACCGCGATGCGATGGACCTGGTCGAGACCCTGATCCGCGACACCGCGATGGCCGTCAACGGCAGCGGGCGGCTGGTCTGCCAGGAGCGCGAGTACGATCTGCAGCGGCCCTTCGACCGCTGGTCGATGCGTGAGGCGGTGCAGCGCTTCAATCCGGAATTCGACGCCACGCGCATTGGCGATCGTGAATACCTGGCCGGCTACGCGCGCAGGGTCGGCGGCGACGTGAAGCCGGCCTACGGCGCCGGCAAGCTGCTCACGGAGATCTTCGAGAAGACCGTCGAGGCGCGCCTGCTCGATCCGACATTCATCACCGAGTACCCCACCGAGGTCTCGCCGCTGGCGCGCCGCAACGACGGCAACCCCGAGGTGACCGATCGCTTCGAGTTCTTCCTGGCCGGGCGCGAAGTCGCCAACGGCTTCTCGGAGCTGAACGATCCGGAGGACCAGGCCGGCCGTTTCCGCGCGCAGGTCGAGGCCAAGGATGCGGGCGACGACGAGGCCATGGTGTTCGATGCCGATTACATCCGGGCACTCGAATACGGCTTGCCGCCCACCGCCGGCGTCGGCATCGGCATCGATCGCCTGGTCATGTTCCTCACCGATTCGCCGAGCATCCGCGACGTGCTGCTTTTTCCGCAGATGAAGCCCGAGACCTGAAAGCGCCCGCGGCGGAAAAAGTCGGCGGG
>CAMLNE010000045.1 GCA_946481265.1 uncultured Panacagrimonas sp.
GGCGCGCGGCGAAGCGCGCCGCGCGCCCGCTTCTGCGCTACAACACCTCGAAGATGTCGTAGACCACGTTGCCGCCGCCGAAGCTGGCAATGCGGCCGACGGCAAGGATGTCGTTGAGCCAGCCGTACTTGCCTTCCGGAACCTCGAAGTAGGGTGCGCTGCGGAAATAGATTTCCGAGCCAGGTACCGATTCGCCGGAGGCGATGCGCTCGTTGAGTCCCGGCGTCATGCGCAGCACGCCGTTGTACTGCACATAGATCGGCACGCCGTCGTCGGTTTCCATCAGCAGGCGCACGTCCAGCTTCCAGTTGCCGTTGGGCTGGATGCGCACCCAGTCGCCGCTGGGATTCTTCAGCTTCGCCTTGATGCGCGGGCCCTCCATGCTGGCGTCCAGCACGTTGAAGACCATCAGGTTGGGCGAGATGACGGCCGGCTGCGGAATGCTGCCGCGCAGGCTCATCAGCCAGCGCGTCTCGAGGGTGGGTTGGCTCATGCGGCGATCTCCTCTGCTTGTGGGGGAATGCGGGTGACCGGCGTTCGCCGGCGAACCGCGCGCCCTGGCGCGGCGGCCGGCGCTTCGCGGGCGCTCAGTGGAAGGTGATGGGCAGCGAGGCCATCACGCGGAAGAAGGAGTGCGACCACTCGAGCCTGCCCTGCTCGATGCGCAGGCCGCGCGTGCGCCGCGCGAACTCGCCGATCGCGTGGCGCGCCTCCATGCGGGCGAGCTGGTTGCCGATGCAGAAGTGCACGCCGCCGCCGAAGGCCTGGTGCGAGACGTCCTTGCGCGCGATGTCGAAGCGGTCGGGGTCGGCGAAGCGTGCGGGATCGCGGTTGGCCGAGCCAAGCATCGGCCAGATCACCGCATCGGCCGGCAGCAGCGTGCCGCCCACTTCGAAGGGTTCCGCCAGCACGCGCCAGTTGAACAGGATCGGCGTGTCGTAGCGCAGGCATTCCTCGCAGGCGTTGCTGATCAGGTCCGGGTTGGCGCGCAGCGTCTCGAGCTGGTCGGGATGATCGAGGAAGGCACGCAGGCCGTTTCCGATCATGCCGATGGTGGTCTCGTAGCCGGCGATGATGACGCCGATGGCCTGCACCACCAGCTCGTCGTCGTTGAGGACGTCGCCCTCGTCCTCGGCGCGGATCAGCGCGCTGACCAGGTCGTCGCCCATTCTGGCGCGACGCTCGCGCACCAGCGCCTCGAAGTAATCCGCCATCGCGCTGCCCGCGTCGCGCGTGCGCTGCTGCACCTCGGGCGGCAGGAAGCGCGCGAAGAAGGCATTGGTGCGCGCCGCGGTCCACTCGTTGAACAGCTCGCGATCCTGCTCGGGCACGCCCATGATCTGGCACATCATGCGCGACGGCACCAGGTGCGCCATGTCGCGGATGATCTCCATGCCGCCGCGCTGCAGCGCCTGGTCCATCGCCGTCTGCACGGTGCGACGGACCTCGTCCTCCATCAGGCGCACGGTCTTTCCGGTCAGCGACTGCACCGTCAGGCGCCGCAGCCGCATGTGCTCCGGGTCGTCCTTGTTGAGCATGAACTCGAGGAAGCTGCCGCGCTTGTCCAGCGGATCGAAGTTCGGCGCGGTGCCGTCGGCCAGCGTCTGGCTGGTCTTTGCCGTCTTGAAGATCGCGGCCACGTCGTCGTAGCGGCTGATGCGCCAGGTGTTCACCGGCGTCAGGTTCACCGGGCTGCGCTCGCGCAGGCGGTGCAGCGCGGGATAGGGATCGTCCCGAAAGTCGGGCGCGAAGGGATCCGCGCCACACCAGTCGCCTGCCTCGGGAAGTGCCGGGGTGCCGGAAGCCTGGGACATCGTCCTGCCCTCGTGTTCCATCTCGCGCGATTAGAGGTTTTGCTCTATCTCGCCGGGGCTGTCAACCGCCGTGCGCGGGACGCACGCCGATCCGCAGGCGCCTGGATGCGAGGGGAAGTGCCCAACCGGTCCGCGCGACGGCGCGGCCTCAGATCACGTAGAGGTCGACGTACTCGTTGACCGGCATGGCCTCCAGCGTCTTCTGGTCGAGCGAGGCGGCGAGGATCGCGTTCTGCTGCCGCGGCGGGAAGCGGCGCGCGAGGTTCACCCGGAACTTGGCCTCCAGCAGCGGGATGCCGTCGCGTCGTCGGCGGCGGTGGCCGATCGGGTACTCGACGGCGACCTCGTCCAGGCAGGTGCCGTCGGTGAGCTCGATGCGGATGGCGTTGGCGATCGAGCGCTTCGCCGGATCGTGGTAGTCGCGGGTGTAGGCCGGGTCTTCCACGCAGGCGATCCGCTCGCGCAGCCGGTCGATGCGCCGATCCACGGCGACGCCGTCCTCGTAGTCGGCGGCGGTCAGGCGACCGAAGATCAGCGGCACGGCGACCATGTACTGGATGCAGTGGTCGCGGTCGGCCGGATTATCCAGCGGGCCCTTCTTGTCGATGATGCGGATGCAGGCTTCCTGCGTGCGGATGGTGACGCGCGCGATGTCGTCCGCCGTCCGGCCCCGCTTGCGCAGCTCGCCATGCAGGGTCATCGCCGCCTCCACCGCGGTCTGCGCGTGGAACTCGGCCGGGAAGCTGATCTTGAACAGGATCTGTTCCATCACGTAGCTGCCGTAGGGGCGCTGGAACTGCAGGGGCCTGCCCTTGAACAGCACGTCGTAGAAGCCCCAGGTCTTCGCGCTGAGCGCGCCCGGATATCCCATCTCGCCGGTGCGGGCCATCAGCGCGAGCCTGACCGCGCGGCTGGTGGCGTCGCCCGCGGCCCAGCTCTTGCGCGAACCGGTATTCGGCGCGTGCCGGTAGGTGCGCAGGCTCTGGCCATCGACCCAGGCCAGCGACACGGCCGCGAGCTGTTCGTCGCGACTCAGGCCGAGCAGGCCGGCCACCACCGCGGTGCTGGCGACCTTCACCAGCACCACGTGATCGAGGCCGACCTTGTTGAAGGCGTTCTCCAGCGCGATGCAGCCCTGGATCTCGTGCGCCTTGATCATGCCGGTGAGCACCTCACGCATCGGCAGCGGCTTCCGGCCATTGGCAAGGTTCACCCGCGACAGGTGATCGGCCACGGCCAGGATGCCGCCCAGGTTGTCCGAGGGATGCCCCCACTCGGCCGCGAGCCAGGTGTCGTTGAAGTCCAGCCAGCGGATCATCGCGCCGATGTTGAACGCGGCCTGGACCGGGTCGAGCTGGAACTGCGTGCCCGGCACCTTGGCGCCGTTGGGGACGATCGTGCCGGGCACGACCGGCCCCAGCAGCTTGGTGCAGGCCGGGTACTCGAGCGCCTCGAGGCCGCAGCCGAGGGTATCGATCAGGCAGTGCCGCGCCGTGGTGTAGGCGAGCCGGGAGGTGACGCGGTAGTCGCGGACGTAATCGACGATGTCGACCAGGACGCGGTCCCAGCCGGGGCGCTTGGCGGATCTCATGTCGGTCTGACCGTCATGTCCGTCGGGCGTTCATCAGAAGGCGTCGCCGGGTACCCGCACCCAGCCTTCCATCAGCACGCGCGCCGAGCGCGACATGATGGCCTTCTTCACCTTCCACTCGCCGTCGACCTGCTCGGCCGCCGCACCGACGCGCAGGCTGCCGGAGGGATGACCGAAGCGCACGGCTTCCCGGGCGCCGCCCCCGGCGGCCAGGTTCACCAGCGTGCCCGGGATCGCCGCCGCCGTGCCGATCGCCACCGCCGCGGTGCCCATCATCGCGTGGTGCAGCTTGCCCATCGACAGCGCACGCACGTTGAGGTCGATGTCGGCCGCCTTGATCTGCTTGCCGCTGGACGAGACGTAGTCCGCCGGCGGCGCCACGAACGCGACCTTGGGCGTGTGCTGGCGCTTGCCCGCTTCCGAGACGTCCTTGATCAGCCCCATGCGCAGCGCGCCGTAGGCGCGGATGGTCTCGAACTTCGCGAGCGCCTCCGGCTTGCCGTTGATGGCCTCGCGCAGCTCGGTGCCGGTGTAGCCCACTTCGGCCGCGTTCACGAACACGGTGGGGATGCCGGCATTGATCATCGTGGCCTTGAGGGTGCCGATGCCGGGCACCTCGAGATCGTCGACCAGCCTGCCGGTGGGGAACATCGAACCGCCACCGTCGCCGTCGCCGTCGTCGGCCGGATCAAGGAACTCGATCTGGACCTCGGCGGCCGGGAAGGTCACGCCGTCGAGCTCGAAATCCCCCGTCTCCTGCACCTGCCCGTTGCTGATGGGCACGTGCGCGATGATGGTCTTGCCGATCTGCGTCTGCCAGATGCGCACGATGCAGACGCCGTCGCGCGGCACGCGCGCCGCATCGACCAGGCCGTTGCTGATGGCGAACGAACCCACGGCGGCGGTGAGGTTGCCGCAGTTGCCCGACCAGTCGACGAAGGCCTTGTCGATCGACACCTGGCCGAACATGTAGTCCACGTCGTGATCCGCCTTGCTGCTCCTGGCCAGGATCACGGTCTTGGACGTGGAGGAGGTGGCGCCGCCCATGCCGTCGATCTGCGCACCGTAAGGATCGGGCGAACCGATCACGCGCAGCAGCAGCCGGTCGCGTGCCTCGCCCGGCTGCTGGCAGCGCTCGGGAAGATCGGAGAGCTTGAAGAAGACACCCTTGCTGGTGCCGCCGCGCATGTAGGTGGCGGGAATCTTGATCTGGGGAACGTGAGCCATTCGAGGTGAGCCTTCACTTGATGGGTTGTTCGGCCCGCGCTCCTTGCGGGAGAGCGGTCGAGGAGGAGGTATTCAACGTCATTTCCAGCTTGCTGCTATCACCGAGGCTGGTGCGGGAATCCTGATGCGGAGAACGCGAGCCATTCGAGATCAGCCTTCATTCGGCGGGCGGTTCACCCCTCCCCCCCTCGCGGGGGAAGGGCCGGGGAGAGGGGCCGCCGCCGTCACCGCCGCCCAGATCATCTCCAGCACGCGATCCGTGTCTTGCAGAATCTGATCATTCCAGAAACGCAGCACCTGGAATCCCTCATTTCTCAGCCACGCGTCGCGCACTTCGTCCTTGACGCTTTCATTGTGCTGACCCCCATCCGCTTCGACGATCACGCGCGCACCGAAGTGCACGAAGTCCACGATGTAGGGCCCCAGGGCCTGCTGGCGGCGAAACTTCTGACCGTCCAGACGATGCGCCCGCAGATGCCGCCAGAGCAGGGCCTCGGCATCCGTCATGTTCCGGCGCAGGGTCTTGGCGAATTGTCCTTGCTCCACAAAGCCCCCCTCTCCCCAACCCCTCTCCCGCAAGGGGAGAGGGGCTTGTTTTGAATCCTGACCGCTTCGAATCCCGGCAGTCCGAATCCGACCGCCTTGCGAATCCTCTCGCTTGTCTCGTTCCCTCTCCCCAACTCCTCTCCCGCAAGGGTGGAGGGGCTTGTTTTTGGACCCGACCGCCCTGCGCACGCTCCCGCTTGTCTCCCCTCCCCCCTTGCGGGGGAGGGGCCGGGGGAGAGGGGTCCCGGTCTCGAGTCAGCCCTTGTGCCGGGGCTGGTACGGCACGACTTCGCCGCCGGCCTGCTTCCAGGCGCCGAAACCGCCGGCGACGTGGCAGACCTTGGGCAGTCCCATGTCCTGCAGGGTCGCGGTGGACAGCGCGGATCGCAGGCCGCCCGCGCAATACAGCACGAAGGTCCGGTCCTCGCCGAACACCGGCTTGTAGTACGGGCTCTCGGGATCGACCCAGAACTCGAGCATGCCGCGCGGTGCATGGAAGGCCCCGGGGATCATGCCCTCGCGCTCCAGCTCGCGCGGGTCGCGGATGTCGACGAAGAGCACGTCGGGCTGGCCGAGCTTGGCCTTGGCCTGGTCGAGGTCCAGCGTCTGGATCCGCTCGTTGGCGGCGGCGACGAGTTGCTTGATGCCGGTTTTCAGGGCCATGTGCGATGTCCTCGGATCCGGTTGGATCGGGTTGGCGGGAATCGACGGACAACACCGTTGTCGAACAAGGCCCCGGGATCCAGGCGGCCCGCGGTCCGGGGCGAGCCAGTGCTCACCCCGGGCCGTGCGGGCGGCCTCAGGCCGCCTTGTTCGATGCCAGGAAGTCCATCGCGAATCGTTGCAGCACACCACCTGCCTGGTAGACCAGCACCTCCTCGTCCGAATCCAGGCGGCAGGTCATCGGCACCTCGAGCTTCTCGCCGTTCCTGCGATTGATCACCAGGGTCAGGGTGGCGCGCGGCGCGAGCTTGCCGCTGACATCGTAGGTCTCGGTGCCGTCGATGCCCAGGGTCAGGCGCGTGGTGCCGGGCTTGAACTCCAGCGGCAGCACGCCCATGCCGATCAGGTTGGTGCGATGGATGCGCTCGAAGCCTTCGGCGGCGATCACCTCCACGCCCGCGAGGCGCACGCCCTTGGCCGCCCAGTCGCGCGAGGAGCCCTGGCCGTAGTCCGCGCCCGCCACGATGATCAGCGGCTGCTTGCGCTCCATGTAGGTCTCGATGGCCTCCCACATGCGCACGACCTTGCCGTCCGGCTCGATGCGCGCGAGCGAACCGCGCTTGACCTGGCCGTCGACCACCGCCATCTCGTTGACCAGCTGCGGGTTGGCGAAGGTGGCGCGCTGCGCGGTGAGGTGATCGCCGCGATGCGTGGCGTAGGAATTGAAGTCCTCTTCCGGCACACCCATCTTGTGCAGGTACTCGCCGGCCGCGCTGTTCATCATGATCGCGTTCGACGGCGACAGATGGTCGGTCGTGATGTTGTCCGGCAGCACCGCCAGCGGACGCAGACCCTTGAGCGTGCGCTCGCCGGCCAGCGCGCCTTCCCAGTACGGCGGACGGCGGATGTAGGTGCTCATCTTGCGCCAGTCGTACAGCGGGCTGATCTTCGCCCCGTCATCGGCCTGCTTGCGGAACATCGGCTCGTAGACGGCGCGGAACTGCGTGGGATTCACGCTCTTGGCGACCACCGCGTCGATCTCGGCGTCGGTCGGCCAGATGTCCTTGAGCGTGACCGGCTTGCCGTCCTTGTCCGTGCCCAGCACGTCCTTCTCGATGTCGAAGCGCACGGTGCCGGCGATCGCGTAGGCGACCACCAGCGGCGGGCTGGCGAGGAAGGCCTGCTTTGCGTAGGGATGGATGCGGCCGTCGAAATTGCGGTTGCCGGACAGCACGGCGGTCGCGTACAGATCGCGGTCGATGATCTCCTGCTGGATCTTCGGATCCAGCGCGCCGCTCATGCCGTTGCAGGTGGTGCAGGCGAAGGCGACGATGCCGAACCCGAGCTGCTCGAGCTCGGACAGCAGCTCGGCATCCTGCAGGTAGCTCTCGACCACCTTGGAGCCCGGCGCCAGCGAGGACTTCACCCAGGGCTTGCGCGTCAGGCCCCGCGCGTTGGCATTGCGTGCCAGCAGGCCGGCCGCGATGACGTTGCGCGGATTGCTGGTGTTCGTGCAGCTGGTGATGGCGGCGATGATCACCGCGCCGTCCGGCATGCTGCCGTCGGCCGGCTGTTCCCAGGCCGCGGCGATGCCGCGCTCGGCCAGCGCCGAGGTCGGCAGGCGCTTGTGCGGGTTGGACGGGCCGGCCATGTTGCGCACGACGCTCGACAGGTCGAACTTCAGCACGCGCTCGTACTCGGCGGTCTTGAGCGAATCCGCCCACAGCCCGGTGTGCCTGGCGTAGGTCTCGACCAGCCGGACCTGCTCGTCGCTGCGGCCGGTCAGCTTCAGGTACTCGATGGTGTTCTGGTCGATGAAGAACATCGCCGCGGTGGCGCCGTACTCGGGCGCCATGTTGGAGATCGTCGCGCGATCGCCGAGCGTGAGCGCCGCCGCACCTTCGCCGCGAAACTCCAGGTAGTGACCGACGACCTTCTCCTTGCGCAGGAACTCGGTCAGGGCGAGCACGACGTCGGTCGCGGTGATGCCCTCGCCCGGCCTGCCCGACAGCTCCACGCCGGTGATGTCCGGCAGGCGCATCCAGGAGGCGCGGCCGAGCATGACGTTCTCGGCCTCCAGCCCGCCGACGCCGATGGCGATGACGCCCAGGCTGTCCACGTGCGGCGTATGGCTGTCGGTGCCGACGCAGGTGTCGGGGAACGCGACGCCGTCCTGCGTGTAGATCACCGGGCTCATCCGCTCCAGGTTGATCTGATGCATGATCCCGTTGCCCGGCGGGATGACCTCCATGTTCTCGAAGGCCCTGCGGGTCCACTCGATGAAATGGAAGCGGTCGTCGTTGCGGCGATCCTCGACCGCACGGTTCTTGGCGAACGCATCCTTGTCGAACCCGCCGTATTCCACCGCCAGCGAGTGGTCGACGATCAGCTGCACCGGCACCACCGGATTGACCTTCGCCGGATCACCGCCCATGTCCGCGATCGCGTCGCGCAGGCCCGCCAGGTCCACCAGCGCGGTCTGCCCGAGGATGTCGTGGCACACCACGCGCACCGGGAACCAGGGGAAATCGAGATCGCGCTTGCGTTCGATCAGCTGGCCCAGGTAGGCGGCGAGCTTTTCCGGCTCCGCCCGGCGCACCAGGTTCTCGGCATGCACGCGGGCGGTGTACGGCAGCCTGGCGTACGCGCCGGGCTGGATGGCCTCGACGGCCTCACGCGCGTCGAAGTAGTCGAGCTGGGTGCCGGGGAGATTCTTGCGGAAGGCGGTGTTCATGGCGGTGACTCGTTGGCTTGGAACTCCCCTCTCCCGCGTGCGGGAGAGGGGTTGGGGGAGAGGGCCTTCGTTGCCACCGCCCTCCCGGTCCTTCGGACCACCCTCTCCCGTACACGGGAGAGGGGCACTGCTAAGCGCTTACTTGCGATCCTTGATCGGCACGAACTTCTGGTCCTCGGGCCCGACGTAGTTCGCCGACGGGCGGATGATCTTGCCGTCGATGCGCTGCTCGATGATGTGCGCGCTCCAGCCCGAGGTGCGGGCGATCACGAACAGCGGCGTGAACATCGCGGTGGGCACGCCCATCACGTGGTAGCTGACGGCGGAGAACCAATCGAGGTTCGGGAACATCTTCTTGATGTCCCACATCACCGTCTCGAGGCGCTCGGCGATGTCGAACATCTTGGTGCTGCCCGCTTCCTTCGACAGGTCCAGCGCGACCTGCTTGATCACCTTGTTGCGCGGATCGCTGATCGTGTAGACGGGGTGGCCGAAGCCGATGACGACTTCCTTCTTCTCGACACGGGCCTTGATGTCGGCTTCCGCCTCGTCAGCATTGTCGTAGCGCTTCTGGATCTCGAAGGCGACTTCGTTGGCGCCGCCATGCTTGGGTCCGCGCAGCGCGCCGATGCCGCCGCAGATCGCCGAGTACATGTCCGAACCGGTGCCGGCGACCACGCGCGAGGTGAAGGTGGACGCGTTGAACTCGTGCTCGGCGTAGAGCACCAGCGAGGTGTGCATCGCCTTGACCCAGCTCTCCTTCGGCTTTTCCTGGTGCAGCAGGTGCAGGAAGTGGCCGCCGATGGAATCGTCGTCGGTCTCGACGTCGATGATGTTGCCGTTGTAGGCGAAGTGGTACCAGTACAGCAGCATCGAGCCGAGGCTCGCCATCAGGCGGTCGGCGATGTCGCGCGCGCCGGCGTGGTTGTGGTCGTCCTTCTCCGGCAGCACGCAGCCGAGCACCGAGACACCGGTGCGCATCACGTCCATCGGGTGCGCCGAAGGCGGCAGCTGCTCGAGCGCGGTCTTCACCGCGGCCGGCAGTCCGCGCAGGGACTTGAGCTTGGTCTTGTAGGCCTTGAGCTCGGCGGCGGTCGGCAGCTTGCCGTGCACCAGCAGGTGCGCAATCTCCTCGAACTCGCACTGGGCGGCGACATCCAGGATGTCGTAACCACGGTAGTGCAGGTCGTTGCCGCTGCGGCCGACGGTGCACAGCGCGGTGTTGCCGGCGGCGGTGCCGGACAGGGCGACGGACTTCTTCGGCTTGAAGCCGGATGCGGCGGGGGTTTCGCTCATCTTTCGGGTCTCCAGTTCTATGCCACGGTTTTCACGGACCGGTACCGACGAATATGGACGAACCACCGCGTCCCTTTCGTGAAATCCGTGTGCTGCGTTTCGAGTGGTGTTCCTGCGATGCGGATGGACTACTTCTTCTTGGCCGCGAACAGCGCGTCGAGCTTGCCCTCGAAGGCGTGGTAGCCGATGCGGTCGTAGAGCTCGGTGCGCGTCTGCATCTGGTCGATCACGTTCTTCTGGTGACCGTCGCGGCGCACGGCAGTGTAAACGGCCTCCGCCGCCTTGTTCGCCGCGCGGAAGGCGCTGAGCGGGTAGAGCTGGATGCCCACGCCGACCGAGGCCAGCTCCTCGCGCGTGAACAGCGGCGTGGCGCCGAACTCGGTGATGTTGGCCAGCACCGGCACCTTCACCGCGTCGACGAAGCGCTTGTACGTCGGCAGGTCGTAGGCAGCCTCGGCGAAGATGCCGTCGGCACCGGCTTCGGCGCAGGCGATGGCGCGCTCGATGGCGGCGTCCACGCCCTCGGCCTGGATCGCATCGGTGCGCGCGATCAGGAAGAAGTCCGGGTCGGTCTTGGCGTCGGCGGCGGCCTTGATGCGGTCGACCATCTCGTCCTTGCCGACGATCTCCTTGCCCGGACGGTGGCCGCAGCGCTTGGCGCCGACCTGGTCCTCGATATGGCAGGCGGCCGCGCCCGCCTTGATCAGCGACTTGATCGTGCGCTCGATGTTGAACGCGCTGGGACCGAAGCCGGTGTCGATGTCGACCATCAGCGGCAGGTCGCAGACGTCGGTGATGCGACGCGTATCGACCAGGACATCGTCCATGGTGTTGATGCCCAGGTCCGGCAGGCCCAGCGAGCCGGCCGCGACGCCGCCGCCGGACAGGTAGATCGCGCGAAAGCCGGCGCGCTTGGCCAGCAGGGCATGGTTGGCGTTGATGGCGCCGATGACCTGCAGCGGCGTTTCCTCGGCGAGGGCGGCACGGAAACGCGCGCCAGCGGATGCGGTCATGCGGATTCTCCTTATTCCTGTTGAGGCGGGCGTCAGCCTGCCAATGGGGTGAGCGGATGGAGGCCCGCTTGCGGACGGACCGAAATGAAACCTTGTGGCACCTCGTCTCAAGCACCGTGCCAGGGCCGGAGATGATACCCGCGGCACCCGACGCGCCAAGCCGGGGCGCACCCGTGGAGGCGCTGATCCAAGGCCGGTTTTCGCCATCTGCCGGCCCGGCGCCGCGGCGGATCGAGAACACGGATGGGCGCTTCGGCAGCCGCGGTCCTGTTTCATATCGTTCCAATTCCGTCCCATAATTGCGACATGAAACATCCAGCCTCCCGCTTTTCCGGTGCCGCCGCGAGCGCCGACGAGCGACCGGTGATCTGGACGGTCAGCGTGTCGCGCCTGTCGCGCCTGCTGCAGGACATCACGCCGGAGTTCGACACCCGCGCGCGCATCGAGAACATCCACCTCGGTTTCGAGGAGGCGGTCACCACGCTGCGCGGGCGGCTGCGGCACGAGCACTGCGACGTGCTGATCGCGGCCGGCTCGAACGGCGCCTACCTCAGGAACCGCCTGGACCGGCCGGTCCTGCTGGTGCGGCCGGACGGCTTCGACCTGATGCTCGCGCTGGTGCAGGCGCACCGCGTCTCCGCGCACATCGGCCTGCTCACCCACCAGTCCGAGGTGCCGGCCTTCGACGATTTCCAGAAGAGCTTCGGCCTGGACATCGAGCAGCGCACCTTCGTCACCGCCGAGGATGCGCGCACCCAGGTGCGCGAGCTGGTCGCGCACGGCTGCAAGGCGATCGTCGGCACGGGCATGGCGTCCGACCTCGCCGAGCAGGCCGGCGTCGCCGGCATCCTGCTGTACTCGGCCGACACCATCCGGCAGGCCTTCGAGAGCGCGCTGGAGATCGCGCGCGCGGTCGGCAGCGCCGAAGCCAAGGCGCCGGGCCTGCGCGGCGCGCGCAGCGGCGGCGGCCGCTACGCGCTGGGCGACCTGATCGGCGACAGCGAGCCGATGCGCCTGCTGCGCCAGGATCTCGTGCGCTTCGCGCCGAGCGATCGCACCGTGCTCGTCACCGGCGATACCGGCACCGGCAAGGAGCTCGTCGCGCAGGCCCTGCACGCGGCCAGCCCGCGACGCAAGCACGCCTTCGTCGCCGTCAACTGCGGCGCCATTGCCGAGACGCTGCTCGAATCCGAGCTGTTCGGCTACGAGGAAGGCGCCTTCACCGGCTCGCGGCGCGGCGGGCGCACCGGCCTGCTGGAAACCGCGCACGGCGGCACGCTGTTCCTCGACGAGATCGGCGAGATGCCGCTGGCCCTGCAGACACGGCTGCTGCGCGCGCTGGAGGAGCGCGAGGTGCTGCGCGTGGGCGCCTCGCGACCGATTCCGATCGACGTGCGCGTGATTGCCGCCACGCATGGCGACCTCGATGCGCTGGCCGCCGCCGGCCGCTTCCGCCGCGATCTCTATTACCGGCTCAACGTGCTGCGCCTGCACCTGCCGCCGCTGTCGCGGCGCGGGGACGACATCGCCCTGCTCGCGCGGCACTTCCTGCAGCAGTCCCTGCGCGGCCGCGCCGTGCACTGGAGCGAGCCGGCGCTGCGCGTGCTGCGCGCCCATGCCTGGCCCGGCAACGTGCGCGAGCTGCGCAACCTGGTCGATCGCGTCGCGGTGTTCTGTGCCGACGACGACGCACCGGTCGACGTGGCGCTGCTGCGGCGCTGCGCGCCGGAACTGTTCGGGCCGTCGCGCGCGCCGATGTCCGCGGTCGCGCCGACCCCGCGCGAGGCGGAAACAGGCGGCCGTCGACGACGCGCGCCACCCGGTCGCGACGAGCTGCGCCGGGTGATGGAACGTGCCGGCGGCGATCGCCAGCTCGCCGCGCGCATCCTGGGCGTGTCGCGCACCACGCTGTGGCGCTGGCTGCGCGAACCCGGCCGCTAGCGTCACGGCATGCCGGCTTCGGCTTGCGCCCGTACGGCGCCAGCACGCCGAGAGCGCGGCCGCGCGCTACGGAATCACCCTTGCCGCGGCGGCCGGCGACGCGCAGTAAGCTCCGGGGCCCAGGCATCCCGAAACGAACGAGGAGAATCGACATGCCGCTGCACCCCCAGATCGAAGGTCTGCTCCAGCAAATGGCCGCCGCCGGCGGCAAGGGCTTCCACCAGATGGAAGTCGACGAATGCCGCCAGACGTTCGGCGGGCTGCTCAACTCGCTGCCGCCCAGCCAGCAGAAGATCGCCAGTGCCCAGGATCGCGGCATCCCGAGCCCCAACGGTCCGGTCAAGGTCCGCGTGTACACGCCCGAGGGCAGTGGCCCCTTTCCCGTCATGGCCTTTTTCCATGGCGGCGGCTGGGTGATCGGCGACCTCGAGACGCATGACAGCCTGTGCCGCGAACTCTGCGGCGCGGTCGGCATGGTGGTGGTCTCGGTCGATTACCGCCTGGCTCCCGAGCACAAGTTCCCCGCCGCGCCGGATGACTGCGTTGCCGTGACCCGCTGGATCGCCGCCAACGCCGCCGCGCTCAATGCCGATACCTCGCGCATCGCGGTGGGCGGCGACAGCGCCGGCGGCAACCTGGCCGCGGTGGTCGCGCAGCGCCTGCGCGACGAGGACGCACTGAAGCTCGCCGCACAGCTGCTGATCTACCCGGTGGTGCACCTCGACGGCGTGGCGACCCCGTCGATGATCGACAACGCCGAGGGCTACTTGCTCACGCGCAAGGACATGGAATGGTTCGGCGGCCATTACCTGGCCTCGCCGGCCGACGGCCAGAACGTGTCCGCCTCGCCGATCCTGGCCAAGAGCCTGGCCGGCCTGCCGCCGGCGCTGGTGCAGACCTGCGAGTTCGATCCGCTGCGCGACGAGGGCGAGAAGTACGGCAAGGCGCTCCAGGCTGCCGGCGTGCCGACCACGATCTCGCGCCACGACGGCACGATCCACGCGACCTTCAGCTTCTTCACCGCGCTCGAACCCGGCCGCCGCATGGCCGACGAGGCGATCCGCTGGCTGAAGGAACAGCTGGTCAAGTAGCGGGACGATCCGCCGCCCCAAGCGTGGGCGGCCAGGGGCCGTGGCGATCCGTCGCCACGGCCTTTCCCGTTCCGGCTCCCGCGCTGCGCTTGCCCACGTGCGGCCGCGTGACGCGGCGCGCTACGCTGCGCCGATGGACGGAACTTCGACGCATGCGGACCCCGCTACGAACGCGGGCACGACCACGCCCGGCTGGCAGGGCGGCGATGCGCTGTGCAACGGGGTGAAGCTGCACTGGGAGGCGCTCGGGCCTGAACGCGGCGAGCCGATGCTGCTGGTGATGGGCCTGGGCTGCCAGCTCATCCAGTGGCCGGAAACACTGTGCCGGGACCTCGCCGCGCGCGGTTTCCGCGTCATCCGCTTCGACAACCGCGACGCCGGCCTGTCCGGCGACGTCAGTCGCGGCATCCGCTTCAATCTGCGTCGCGACTACGTCCGCCTGCGCCTCGGGCTGCGACCCGGACCGGCCAACTACCTGTTGCACGACATGGCCGCCGACACGCGCGGCCTGATGGACGCCCTGGGCCTTGCGCGCGCGCACCTGGTCGGCGCCTCGATGGGCGGCATGATCGCGCAGATCACGGCAGGCAGCTTCCCCGACCGCGTGGCCAGCCTGTGCTCGATCATGTCGGGCACCAATCATCCCTGGGTGCGGCAGACGCGGCTGGACCTGCTGCTGCGCATGACCACGCCGCCGGCCGATCATCGGCGCGACACCATCGTCGAACGCCAGACCGAGACCTTCCGTCTCATCGGCAGCCCGCAGTACCCGACACCGGAGGCCGAGCGCCGTGCCTTCTCCGGGCGCGCCTTCGATCGCGCGTTCCGGCCCGCCGGCACCCTGCGGCAGATGCATGCGATCGTCGCCACCGGCAGCTTCGAGCGCCTGCTGGTGAACGTGACGGCGCCCACGCAGATCATCCATGGCACCGCGGATCCGCTGATGCGCCCGATATGTGGACGGCGCAGTGCGGCCATGATCCGCGGCGCGCGGCTCGAGCTCATCGAGGGCATGGGACACGATTTCCCGAGGGTCCTGATGCCGCGCTGGGCCGAGCTGATCGCCGGCAACGCCGCACGCGCCGCGGTGCCGCCGGGCGCAGGACGCAGCCTGCGCAGCGAGCGCGTCTAGTCCGGACCACGCCCTCCGCGCCGAAGCCTCGAAACCGGGAATCCGGCTGCGCGCACGCGCACCGCACCGGTCTGGCTGCCCGGGCAGGCACACCCGAACGGTGCGCAGCCCGCCCCGCCGCCCCGCCGTCAGGCCGCGGCCAGCGCCTCGAGCTGCTCGAGCCCCTCGCCGAGGTAGTCCATCACGCGCTGCACCTGCGGCAGGGTGCGCCGGCAGGCGATCACGCCGAAGTCGATGCGATCGTGCTGGCTGGTCAGCGAGATGTTGAGCGCCATGCCGTCCACCACCACCGACACCGGGTACATGGCGTCGACGCTGCAGCCCATCCAGTACAGCGCGGTGCGCGGCCCCGGCACGTGCGAGATGACCAGGTTGAAGGCCAGCCGCCCACGCTTGGGATTGGTCAGCATGTTGAGCAGGCCCGGCGCCATCAGGGTGGCGCCGTAGCCGAGCACCTCGCCCGCCTTCATCTTCATGAAGCGCTGCTTGTTGTGCTCGACCGAGGCGACGATGGTGCGCAGGCGGTCACCGGCGTCCTCCTGGTGGGTGCCCAGGTTCACCAGCATGAATCCGAGCTGGTTGCCGGTCTCGCTGCGGTCGCGGCGGGTCGACATCGGCACCCCGGCGATCAGCGGCCGCTCCGGCAGGGCGTGCAGGTCGAGCAGGTACCGGCGCAGCGCGTGGGCGCACATGGCCAGCACGATGTCGTTCACCGTGCCGCCCAGGACCTTGCCGACCGAGCGGGCGCGCGGCAGGGAGAAGCTCTGCGCCCAGTAGCGCCGCGAGGCACTGATCGGGCGGTTCAGGATCGACGGCGGCGCGGCATTGCCCGGCACGAAATCCGGATGGTGCTCGCGTGATTCGCGCATCGACTGGCGCAGCTCGCGCGCCACGCCGGGAACGTTGCCGAAGGCGTCGCGGAAACGGGACACCAGCCGCGCCGCGCCGCTGACCGGCGCCGTGAGGATGCTGCCGGCGCTGGCGCGCCGCCCCTGCGGTGGTACCGCCCAGGGGGGCGGCAGGATCTCGTCCGGATTGGCCGACATCGAGCGCAGGGTCAGTCGCGTGCCGGCGATGCCGTCCGCAACGGCGTGGTGCACCTTCGAATAGGTGGCGATCCGCCCGCCCTCGACGCCCTCGATGACATAGGTACGCCACAGCGGGTAGGCACGGTCCAGGTGGCTGGCGTGCATGCGCGAGACCATCGAGAGCAGGTCGCGGATGCGCCCGGGCCGCGGCAGCGACAGGTGGATGACGTGCTGCTCGATGTCGAACTCGGGATCCTCGACCCAGTAGGCCGCGCCCAGCCGGCTGTCGAGCCGCTGGTTGAAGGGCGGCAGCGGCGCAGCGTAGGAGCGCAGGCGCTCGACCAGTTTCTGCACGAAGTCCGGCGGCGCGTCCGGCGGCGGCGTCAGCAGGTTGAGATAGGCCACGTGCAGGGGCTGATTGCGCTTTTCCAGATAGATGAATCCCAGGTCCAGCGCGGTGAGGCGTTTCATTCCGGCTCCGTTGGCGGTTGTTCTTCGAGGTACGGCAGCTGCGCAAAGCGAATGCCGTGCCATTGTCCGCGTCGGACCGCGGCCTGCCAAAGAAGTTTGAGTGACAGGCACGCGAACAGGCCCGGCGCGGGCCGGGCCTGTGAAGCTGCACGCGCACCGCGTCGCGGCTCAGGGCAGCAGCGGCGTCACCAGCGGCGAGGCGATGTCGTCGACGAACACCTTCAGGACCTGGAACTGGCGCGGCAGCAGCAGGCCGGTGACGAAGGCGTGGTTGGTCACCAGCACGTTGCCCTTGCCGTCGAACGCGAGGTTGGCCGGCGCATCGAAGGGCTTGGTCAGCGACAGCAGGGGATTGCGGATGCGCGCGGCTTCCGTGCCGTCGGGGTTGAGCACCGAGATGCCCGAACTGCCCGGCATCGCGAGGGTGACATAGAGCTTGCCGGAGGCGCCGAACGCGATGCCGTCCGGACCTTCGGCAAGCAGGTAGTTGTGGAAGACCTTCAGGTCGGCGGCCTTGGGCGCATCGACCAGGGGCAGGGTGTAGATGCGACCGATGCCGAGCAGGTCGTTGGTGACCGAGATGAAGACCTTCGTGCGATCCGGCGACAGGCGCAGGCCGTTGACGCCGATGTAGGGCCCGAACAGCCGGTAGTCGTGGAACCAGACCTGGGCCGGACCGCCGCCCGCGGGAATCCGGAAGATCGTGGCCTGCATCGAGTCGGTGACATAGAGATTGCCCAGCTCGTCGAAGCCCTTGGCGGCGAACGCTCGGGCCAGCTCGTGGAGGGGGAGGTGGGCG